>CACYQC010000038.1 GCA_902776395.1 uncultured Lachnospiraceae bacterium | reverse complement strand
CGATTTTATTTAAATATTCCTTTGTCTTATCATTTGTAGAAGGGTCATTTAATGCAATATTATTTATACCAATGATAGCATTCATTGGAGTTCTGATCTCATGACTCATGCTTGAAAGAAAGGAAGATTTCGCTTTGCTTGCTTCCTCTGCAGTTCGAAGTGCTTTTTTAAGAGCTTCTCTATATTCGTCCTTTTCGTCTTCAACTACAAAGCTGTGAAGGAGACAGGTTCCGAGCATATAGCCCATTGCATAATAAGGAAGTAGAGGGAAGAAGAGCTGTATACCGATAAATAGAATCATAGATAGACCAAAGAGACCAATAGTAAGGTTTCGTCTCTTGTCTAAGCCCTTTGTTTTTGCGGTTGTTATAAGAGTATAAAGAGAAGTGATCAGGAATAATGCTATCTGAATGCAGAGAGTTATATATCTGGCAACTCCTGCATGATATTCTCCCTTTGAATCAAAACTAAATAGGATAGGAATAAAAAAGTTTATGAGGATTACGATTGCTTCGAAGCATACAAAAGATGTTCCTGTAAAGTTAAGAAGCTTGCCGAAGCCCTGTTTGTTTCCTAGATAAATGGTGACATATCTGGTCCATAGCATAACGGCTAAAGCCATAGCCATAAAGTGAATAACAGTGTCAATATAAACAAGCGTAATAAGCTGGTGAGAAGCCAGGATTCCCCATAGCATATCAGTTATTAAGTATCCAAGGATTCCGTAAAGCAGATGGCGATATGCTATATATGTAGGAGTCTTATTGTAGTCCTCTCTACCCCATAAAACATCACGGTTATTAATTATTAGAACAACTGTTGCAAGAATTCCGATTATAGAATATGTCATAAAACTTCCCCATCATAAAACACTTATTACATAAATAACTTATCATATAAATACTTTTATATATAAATTAATTAAACATTTTTTATAGGAAAAAAGCAATAACTAATTAATGTAGACTTAATTTGCATTTGATAAATGTTAGTGATATTCTAAAAAACGGTTTAAGCAAGGGATAAAACGATTGGTTTTTAGTAAACTGAGTTAGAGAGGAAAAGTATTTATGTTCAATTTTCAGATGAGCAGGGAAGAGGTAGAGAAGCTCCTTGATCTGCAGGTTCAGACAGGAAATATGAGCGAGCAGTTGAAGGAAGAAAAGCTTCGTGAATTCGACATGCTGATGCAGCAAAGAGCGGGTGGCGTTCCAAATCAGCAGTATGGACAGATGAATGGAATGCAAGGTCAGCAGTTTGGTCAAGTAAATGAAATGCCAGGGCAAGCGGATAGGGTTAAATATCCTAGAATAAAACCTCAGGAGGGATATCTGAATACTCCGGAAATGATCGGTACACTTGTTATTGCGATACTAATAGTAGTTGCAGCAAAGAAGGGGAGTGCGGCATTTGTAGGATTATTAATGGGAATTCTATTTACATATATAGGTGTGAAGATTATTTTCAAGGATAGAAAAGAAGGAAAGCGCATACAGTTTATTCCGATAGTTGCAGCGATTGTTGGTGTATTAATGTTGGGCTATGGCTTCTTTAAAATCTTTGGAAGCGATGGCGCACAGTCAGAGTTTGATAGAATCGGAAATGCCATTTTGCCATTTATTATAATAGCAGTTGGATTTGCTATTATTATTGGATATGCTGTTAGTGTTAGTGCAATGAAGAAAAGATATACTATCCCGGTTCAGGCAACCTGTATACAGCTAGTCATTCCAAGAAATGGAGCAAGATCACCTCGTATGAGAGCTCCGATGTATGAGTATTGGTATAACGGAGAGAAGAGAAGAACCTTCAAGAATGTATTCTCGAACAGAGGTAACCCTGCAATTAATGAAGTAAGAGAAATATACGTTTCTGCTACTGATGATGGTGGCTATTATGATCCCGTTGGATCAAAGACACAGTTCATCTTTACAATCTTGATAGGTCTTATCTTTATTGTTATTGGTGGTATAGTAGTGTATCTTTCCTATTTTAGATAATGAGTATATAGGGACGGTTCTTATTTACTCACTTTTTTTGAAGTGAGTAAATAAGAACCGTCCCTATATACTCAAGAACCGTCCCTATATACTCATTTTATAAGTTCTTCGAGGGTTTGGTATAGACGTTCTGGTTCTACAGGTTTTGATAAATGTGCATTCATTCCAGCCTGGAGGGAGCGCTGTACATCCTCGTCAAAGGCATTTGCTGTAAGTGCAATGATTGGAATCTGCTTCGCATCCTCGCGGTCCAGATCTCTTATTCGTTTGGTTGCTTCGAGGCCGTCCATTTCTGGCATTCTCATATCCATGAGGACGGCATCATAATAACCGGACTCACTTTCTGAAAACTTTTCTAAAGCAATGCGACCATTCTCGGCAAGTTCCACCTTCATATCCCTCATTTCGAGAACCATGGTCATTATTTCGGCATTTACCTGCATATCTTCGGCAAGCAGGATTCTGCGTCCTGATAGTTCGGCTTTTTCTTCTTCTGAATCGGCAGGATTCTTTTTCTTGATTGCAGATTTATATTCATCCAAAACAACTGTTGCAAAAACAGGCTTAGGTATGAAACTGTCGACACCAGCCTGAAGGGCTTCTTCGAGAACATCATCCCATCTATAGGCAGTTAGTATAATGATGGCAGATTCATTTCCGACAATTTCACGGATCTTTCTTGTGGTTTCAACGCCGTCCATTTCCGGCATTTTCCAGTCGACGAGAATTAAATTGTAAGGTGTTCTCCTAGCGTGGCGGAGACGCACCATTTCTATAGCTTCTTCACCCGATAGAGCTATCTCGGCGGATATACCTGTTTTCTCAAGAACGAGCTTCGCATGCTCGCAGGCAACCTCATCATCATCTATAATTAGTACGCTCATCTGATCTGGATGAAGCTCTATATCTTCATATTCACTGACTTCTTTCTCGCAGTCGGTAAGAGTTACCGTGATATCAAAGGTTGTTCCCTTGCCCTTTTCAGATTCTACTTCAATCTGGCCGTTCATCATATCGACGATACGTTTTGTGATAGCCATTCCAAGACCGGAGCTGCCGTACTTACTTGTACTTGACTCGTCCTCCTGAGTAAATGTATCGAAGAGGTTAGGTAGGAATTCCTCGCTCATACCTATTCCAGTATCCTTTATTTCAAAGCAAAGAGTTGACTTGCCGTCATAAGAGGCAGTCTTATTAACATTTAGACTTACACTTCCTTTGTCTGTGAATTTAACTGCATTTCCGAGAACGTTGAGGAGTACCTGACGAAGTCTCAGCTCATCTCCGATATAGCATTCATTTATGTCATCACTTACGTGGCAAATGTAATCAATTCCCTTGTTCTGGCACTGTGAACTGATTAATGTATTGAGTGACTCGAGTAGCTTAGGAAATGAGAATTCTTCGTTTCTTATTCCCATTCTTCCGGATTCGATTCGGGACATGTCGAGGATATCATTTATTAGTCCCAGTAGGTGGTCAGCGGAATCGCCAATCTTGGTTAGATATTCTCTAGTTTTATCTGATATATCAGGATCGTTTAATGCTATACTATCAAGTCCGATGATAGCATTCATAGGTGTTCTGATCTCGTGACTCATGTTTGATAGAAATGCCGTCTTCGCCTTGTTTGCCTGATCAGCAACTGCGAGAGCATCGCTAAGGGCTTCATTTCGCGCCATTTCGTCACGCATTTCTTTATCAATATTTGTGAAGCCGACACCAATGGCGTGAATCATGTGGTCTGTACGATTCTCAATCAGTCTAACGCCTGCCATACGGAGCATTTCATAGAATTCTTTTCCATTGCGTCGAACCAAATATCTATAGGATATGAGACGACTTTCTTCAAGATTCTTTTTGATGTTATCTATTTTTATAAATTCCTTAAATCCATCTCTATATTCTTCGACAACATAGTTATCTGCATAGTAGTTAAATCTTTCGGTGAAGCAGAAATGTGTTCCTTCTGGGGAACTGTCGGAATCATTAGAATCCTTTCGATAACATACAGCGTCATCCTCGTCAAGGTTAGCGTAGTATACACTTCTGTAATCGGAAGCCATAGCAGTGATAAGGCTATCTTGCAAGGTACGCGTTCTTTCTTCTTCCAGAAGCTTTTCCTGAAGATCTATTTTTTCCTGCATTTCCTGCTGGCGAGTTCTGTTTTCGATTTCAGCAGCCTCTCTTTCTATCAACACTCTCGAGTTTTTCTGCATTTGATACATAATGAAGACGAATAGGGTGATCAGAAGAATAGCGGTTATAACAGTTTGTACAATACTTCGTGTAACAACACTATTATTAATTGAACTTATCTCGTCGTTGATAACACTTTCCCTAACGAGATATGTAAGATTCCAGTCTGTTCCTTCGACTGGCACGTAGCTTAGGGTTTCTTTTGTTCCGTTGTAGGTAAAGGAAACTACGCCACGCTCGCCCTTTTCAAATTGCTCTTTGAAGGCTTCGTAGGAATACCCATCGTCATACTCTGCATTTTGCATTGCATCCAGAAGGTTATCCTCGACAGCAAGACCGCCTAGAATTGTATCAGTTAAAGCGATTCCGTCATTCGTATATATGTTACAGAAGGTAGTGCCATTTTTGGCGGGTTCCATGGAAACTCCTGAGAGCATTTCGTCCATATCCTTTTCCATGAAACAAACCTTGAGAGTATCGCCGTTAAATGGGATATCAACTGGATATGCTAGAACCACCTTTTTGTCGGTACTTTCTAGATTAAGTATAGATATTTCAGGCTCATCAATAATCTTGTAATCGAAAGAATAGTCACTTATATTTTCCTGTGGGCCGAGAGCGGTATAGATGAGTCCTTTTGTATCAACGAAGGCAAACTTTTCTAGCTTATAGAGCTTCTTCATTCTGGCTTGATAATCCTGCAAATGCTCAACATCGCTTTTATCTTCGTCAGTCATAAGTTCAATTGCAATTCTCATATCATCGAACTTGCTTTTCAGATTGTTTTCCACAACCTGCTCGCGTCTTCCGGACAGCTCGTCAAGGTACAAATGACTTACCTTTCTGACAGCTTCTTCAGTGTCCTTTGAGGCTTTCCAGCTAAGATATATAGAACCAAGAAGTATGAAGAGTAGAGTTAGAAGGCCTATAATAATATATAAAGGTTTGATTTTTTTTATTCGCTCTTTTTTCATAATGTAAATCCCCCGATTTTACTAATACATTATATTTCTTAATATATCATATAAGCGGGTGCATTTACATCTTTATTGTGATAAAAGGGCTATTATGGTATATTTAAAGATAAGGATTTTCTATTAAGGGGTTAGTAGAGAAGGAGAATGGGGTATATGAATATTTTTAAGGGGTTGAGCGGTCTGAAAAGACACGTTCTTGTTGTTGATGATGAAATGATCAACAGAGAAATCTTATCTAATATTTTGAGTTCAGAGTACGAAGTCCATGCTGCAGAAAATGGTAAGGAAGCGCTGGATATTCTTAAAGCTGGAGATTGTAGTTTTTCCTTGATACTTGTGGATCTTCTTATGCCTATTATGGACGGCTTCGAACTTATCAAAAATCTTAAAGACGATGAATCGCTTCGTTTTATCCCAATCATTGTTATGACATCTGAAAAGGATGCGGAGGTTCGTTCTATTAAGCTAGGAGCGGCAGATTTTATTACCAAACCATATGATATGCCGGATGTAATCTTAGCAAGATGTGAAAGAATCATAGAGCTTCAGGAAGATAAGAATATCATTCATGATACAGAGAGAGATACTCTTACCGGTTTATACTCCCGAGAATATTTTATTGAATATATAAATCAGATTGAAAAGTATAAGGCTGATCGTAAGGTTGATATTATTAATATCAATATAGATCATTTCCATTTGATAAATGAACTCTATGGAAGGAAAGAGGGCGATAATGCTCTTATCAGCATTGCTAAGTCCCTTCTGGATTATTTTAGTGATCAATCTGGAATAAGCTGTCGCTCTGAGGCAGATAACTTCATCATATATTGCAACCATGCTACTGATCCTAAGAGAGTTCTTGAAAAGGTTGTTAGGGAGCTATCAGATATTTCGGAATCAAATAATATTCGACTTCGTATGGGAGTATACTCCGATGCAGATAAATCGCTAATGGTTGAGAACTGGTTTGATAGAGCGAAAACAGCCTGTGATATGATAAGAGGCGACTATAGTAAGGACATAGAATACTATAGCCATGAACTCTATGAACAGGCTAAGTATCAGGAAAAACTAATAAATGATATCGATGATGCTATAAGCAATAAGGACCTTAAGGTTTTCTTCCAGCCAAAGTATGATGTCACCGGGGAAGAGCCTAAACTCAGAAGTGCAGAAGCGCTTATTAGATGGATACATCCAGAACTAGGAATGATTAGTCCTGGAGATTTTATCCCTCTTTTTGAAAGCAACGGACTTATTCAAAGGCTGGACCGCTATGTGTGGGAAGAAGCTGCAAAGCAGGTGGGAATCTGGAAGAAGGAATATGGGGTCTCTGTGCCTGTTTCGGTAAATGTATCTCGAATGGACATTTATTTTCCTGGTCTTAAGGACAATTTTGTAAGGCTGCTGAAGGAAAATGGCCTCGAGCCAAATGAATTAATGCTTGAAATAACAGAGTCAGCATATTCTGAAAATGCAGAAGAGCTAATAACTGTTGTTGAAAATCTTAGAAAAGATGGATTTATGATAGAGATGGACGACTTCGGAACGGGTTATTCCTCGCTGAATATGATCACGTCCATACCAATAGATGCACTGAAGCTGGATATGAAATTTGTCCGTAACATGGAAAAAGATGAGAAGAGTATGAAGCTGGTAGAGCTTGTTCTGGAGATAGCAGAATTCCTTCAAGTGCCAGTTATAGCTGAGGGAGTTGAGACGGAGAATCAGCTAAGATTGCTCAAGGAGAGAAAATGCGACATTATTCAAGGATATTATTTCTCGAAGCCGGTACCACCGGAAGAGTTTACTAAATTTTTTAAATAGATGAGGTGTAAAAATGCTAACAATTGATGCGTTAAAAGAGTATGGAGCAAATGTTGATGAAGGACTTGGAAGATGCATGGGTAAGGATGAATTATACCTTAGGCTGGTTTCTACAATACCTTCTGAGAAAAGCTTTGATAATCTTAAAGAAAGTATAGAAGCTGGAAATCTCGATGCAGCCTTTGAAGCTGCGCATGCACTTAAAGGAATCACAGGCAACCTTGCCTTAACTCCCCTCTATGATCCAATAGTCGAAATAACTGAACTGCTAAGAGCTAGAAAGGAAATGGATTATACAGAACTCCTTTCAACCATACTAGAAAGAAAAGAACAACTCGGTAATCTCTAAGGGGGTAAAGAGTGAGTATATAGGGACGGTTCTGTTTTACTCACTTTTGATAAAACTAAAGAAATCGACAACTTAGAAAAAGTGAGTAAAACAGAACCGTCCCTATATACTCACTCCAGAAAAAATGTGGAAAGGATTTGGGCGAATGATTAAAGAATTGATCATACAAAACTGGGCAAACGTCATGGTATTGCTGGCTTTTGCAGTTCTGCTTAAGACAACAGTTTTCCTTGATAAGATAACAATACTTCGTTTGTATGCCCTTATTCTGGGACTCTTCATTTTTTCTCAAATTGTTTTTGCGGAGTTTGCTTTAGCGGATATGAATATAATGACGGAAATGCGACTCACGCTGATGGCGCTTCGTTATAGCGCGACTCCTCTTATTATTGCATTTGTAATATTTACACTTGCTACAAATGCTAAAAAGACAATTTTTATACCGGCCTTTATACTTCTAATAATAGATCTTATTTCCATATTTACTGGGGTGGTATTTAGTCTAGAGGAGGATGGAACGCTTGATAGAGGCCCTTTGGGTTATCTGCCTTACATAATGGTAGGAGCTTATTCTGTATTTCTTGTTTATATGCTGGTTAAGAGAAGTAATAAACGCCCTGCTGAAATCTTTCCAATTGTATTCTTATGTTTTTCTTTCACATCGGGACTAATACTTCCGTTTGTACTTGGAAGGGATTATTCACACATCTTCTGTGTAACAATAACCATAGCGCTTTTTGTTTACTACGTATTCTCAATCCTTCAGCTGACAGAAAAGGATGCGCTCACAGGCCTTCTGAATCGACAGTCTTTTTATGCTACTGTCACAAATGAAATAAGTGATATAAATGCAATTATAACAATTGATATGAATGGACTTAAAGAGATAAATGATAAGGAAGGGCATGCTGCGGGTGATACAGCGCTGGCTACACTTGCATATTGTTTTATGCAGGCGACTACGTCTAAGGATTCGGTTTATAGACTAGGTGGAGATGAGTTCCTTATAGTTTGTAAACACGTATCTGAGGAAGAAGTAAAACAGCTGGTTGAAAATATTCGTAGTAAGGTTTCTGAAACAAAGTATAGCTGTGCTATAGGATATAGCTTCTGTTCAGAGGAGATTAAAAATATAGACGAGATAATGAAAAAGTCAGATGAAATGATGTATAAGGATAAATTAGAATACTATTCACAACCTGGTCATACAAAATATCGTGGATAAAAAAAGTGAGTAAATGGGGACGGTTCTCATTTACTCACATTTTTTATTAAGGTTTATATACTTCTCCGCCATATTTCTTAGGAAGAACAATTCTTAAATAGCCCCAAAAGCTTGTTTTGCTCTCGTTTATAGATTTTAAATCGCTCTTCTCTTTATTACATATAATGTAATACTGAATATCTACTTCTTCTCCATTATAAACCAATCTGTTGGATTTAGCAGTTGTGTCCTTGATAATCATATTCACATTCGTAGCATTTTCATAGCTCCATCGACCATCATAATAATAGTATGGTCTGGAATCCTTTTCTGCAACATAAACTGCATATAGAATAGTATATTGCTGGTGCTTTGTTGAGTTTGAACCTTCTTTACTATTTCCGGCGGCAACAAGGAATATGTAAGGATCATCATCTACATAATTATGTACTTGCTGTTCTATATAGGTTCCTTTGCAGTTTATATCTCTATAATTATTATCCTCTGAATAAACTTTGCAATTGGCTGGTAGTCCTAAAACGTTATTATTTTTTACGGGCATATCTTTTCCATAAGCCTCAGTGAATACTGCCTGAGCTGCGGTCATGGCAGCCTTTGCTTTTTCGATATCTTTCTGGCTATTTGCTTTATCTACCCAGCCAAGGAGGGCAGGTACAAGTATGGCAGCAAGTATCGCAAGTATAACTAAAACAACGATAAGCTCTACCAATGTAAATCCACGATTCTTTTTCATATCTACTCACTCCTTTCCTAGATTTTATTAACACTATGATATAAGAATATTACTATTTATGTCAATAATTTAACAAAATCTACACATATCCCCTTCAAAGAATAGGATAAGGAAATGTTAAAACAGTTAAGAATTTGATAAGAATTTAATAATTCTTCGGTAAAGATGATTAGGAAGAAACCATATATACTACAACCATAAGATGAAAAAATTGTTGATAGGTAAAAAGGAGTCAGAACGATGAGTATTCTCAGAACAGAAAAGCTTTGTAAATCATTTTCCAACGGGGGAGTGCAGCAGCATGTTATAAAGAACCTCGACCTGGAAATAAGAGAGGGGGACTTCACAATAATCATGGGTTCTTCAGGATCCGGTAAGTCCACACTTCTCTATGCCCTGTCCGGTATGGATAAGCCGAATATGGGAAAGGTCTTCTTTGGTGATACGGAGATACAGGACTACTCAAATGACGAGCTTGCAGTATTTAGAAGAGGCAATTGTGGATTTGTATTTCAGAGTGTATATCTCCTGGAGAATCAGACAGTCCTTGATAATGTGCTCACCGGAGCATTAATAGTTCAGAAGAATTCCCCTGAACTGGTACAGAAAGCAAAGGATCTTCTTAAGAAGGTAGGACTTAATGAAGAGGACTGGAAGAAATATCCAAACCAGTTATCAGGTGGTGAGGCTCAGAGAGTCGGAATCGTAAGAGCAATAATAAATGATCCGAAGATACTCTTCGCAGATGAGCCAACAGGACAGCTTAACTCGGCATCCTCAAAAGATGTTCTGGATATCTTCTCGGAAGTACATAAGAGCGGACAGTCAATTGTCATGGTTACTCATGACCTTAAGACAGCTCTCAGAGGTACAAGAGTTCTCTACCTTCGAGATGGTGGAGTGGTAGGTGACTACGAAATGCCAGCCTACGGTGAAGATGATGTTAAAGAACGTAGAGCGAAGCTTTCAGAGTTCCTTGAGAGGATGGGATGGTAAAATGAAAATACTAAGATTATCTTTATTTAATATAAAAAAGCACAAGAAGGAATCCTTCGTCATTATCTTCCTTATTATGATCAGCATGGCCCTTCTTGGAATCGGTATCATCAACATAGAAAAAGCCGACAGGATGTTTGATGAAATGTTCGAGAAGACAGGAAGCTATGACTATATGATTATGTTTCCCGGAAATAGCTATAAGAACGAGTATTGTGAAATAGTCGAGGATGACGAACGCGTTACTGAGACCTTTGTCCTTGGCTCGCTTCAGTTTGATACTTCAACATCAATTTCCTACAAGAAGGATGATGGTTCTACAGCACAGTTTCAGGCCATGTTTGTAAATGAAGGGGATGAAAGTAAACTGGAACAATTCGAGAAGAAAACATCTCTTTCTGATGAAAAACTTGAAAGCTTTGAACATCCTATATGGGTGCCATATTATCTGAAATATGATTTGGATTTTTCTGAAGGTGATGAACTGATGCTGGTAATCGGTGGTAAGGATTATCCATTTCAGATAGCCGGATTTTATGAGTCAGGACTTTCGGCAGGTAATAGTAATGGAATCAAATGTGTCCTTACTGAGGAAGACTACGATATGATGAGCGCGGTAGTTCCGGAGCATAAGATGCTTGCTTTCAATACAAAGGATGGAACTATTAATAGCTACGATGTAAAAGAAAAACTTATTAATGACTTTCAGAAGAAATTTGAAGATGTATCCGGGGAATATTTATTCTTATATTGTTATGATTACTATACTGAAAAACTCGCGTCAACATCTGTTATAGATATAATAATGGCGATAATAGCATTTGTATCTTTAGTTACTGCTGTTTCGTGTATCTTTATGATAAGGCATAAAATTACAAATGATATTGAAGATCAGATGGAATCAATTGGTGTCCTTGAAGCCTTAGGATATAGATCAAGAGAGATATCGGGAGCATACATTTATGAATATCTGTTGCTTGGTATGATAGGTGTGATAATAGGAGGAGTGTTGATACTGTCGACCGATCCGCTTATGACAAGACTATTGCAGGTATTTACAGGTCATAACTATGTTGTATCAGGAAAAGTTTATCTTCTTCTTGTTCCGGCGGTATTACTTATATTTTTAATTCTCATAACCGCACTCTTTAAAGCTCGGAAAATTAAGAAGTACCCACCGGTTGTGGCTTTCAGAAAAGGAATCAGAACCCATCATTTCGGAAGAAATGTATTTCCGCTTGATAAAACAAAGTCAGATATCAATAGTAGACTTGGATTAAAGGGGCTATTTGCAAATGCCAGACAAAATGTTGGACTCTTTATATGCATTCTAGCAGCTTCCCTTGTGGTTACGTTTTGCGTCTATCTTGCTGATATTTTTAGAGATAGAGGTGCGGTGTTCCTTAATATCGCCGGTGTTGAAAAGGCGCTTATGGTTGGATTTGATAAGGGAACTGATTTTGATTCGGTAATGCAGGAAATCTCCACTAGAGAAGATGTGAGAAAGTGTGTGCTTCTTAGAATCAATATGGGATTCAGCATAAATGGAAATGATAATGATACATTTCAATCCTTTGCCTACGAGGACTATGATGAGCTGGAAAATCTCTATATTTCTGAGGGTAGATTCCCGATTCATGAAAATGAAATTATGATAGGAACCGGTATGGCGGAGAAATATAATCTAAGTGTTGGAGACAGTGTTCTTTTAAAGTATAACAATATAGAAAAAAGCTTTATCATATCAGGCACGACGAATGTATTTGTTAACGGTGGAATGGATGGATATCTTACCTTAGATGGTTTTGAACAGTTTATGGCCCCTACAGAGTGTTTAAATTATCTTTTTGTATATGCTGCGGATGGTGTTAGCGAGGCAGAGCTTAAGGACAGATTGACAGAAGAATATGGAAGTGTAGAAGACACAGTTGGAAAGTCTCAGGATGAAGGCTCTCGCGAGGAAAGAATTAAAGCAAAGGCTGATGAACAGATGGCTTTGCTTAAATCTAAATATGGAGTAAGTAATGTGAGCTATGCCATAAAGGTTGGCGATAAGATCATAACCGGAGATAGTGGAAAATTTAAGCTTACAGAGATTTCTTCATTTAGTGAAACGATGGATACACAAATGGGTGGTCTAAGTGTTATATCTCAGATTTTTTCTATAGTATTGATGATCATAATTGTTGGCGTAATATCTATCATTATGAACTTCCTTATTGAATCCATCATCAAAAAGGAAAGACAGGTCATGGGTATAGAGAAGGCTTGTGGATATACTTCAAAGGATATAAGGAAGCAGATAGTGGTGAGGATGATGCCGGTGGCAGTACCAGCTATCATAGCCGGTACAATTCTGGCACTTCCGGTTGTGATGTTATTAATAAAGATGGCCTTTGGAACGGTCTTTGATATCAGACTTTTCTGGGTACCAATTGTGATAGTTTTGATAACACTTTATGTATATGTGACAACATATATATCAGCCGGAAAGGTTAAGAAGATTTCGGTTACGGAGCTGATGACGGAGTAATAATCAACTGAGACCCAAAACGGTCTCGAGAATATATTATAGATTACGGAGCTGATGACGGAGTAATAATCAACTGAGACCCAAAACGGTCTCGAGAATATATTATAGATATATGCTGTGTATTGAAAAGGATATGAATATGAGGATTAAAAATATAGGAATAATTTCATTAGGATTAAGTGCACTAATAATTGCTGGAATCAGCCCCGTAACTGTAGGTGGTGATAGGAGTGGTGAGGTTGTTTATGCGGCAGAGGGTGATGTGCAGGGGGCTGCGACGGAAGGTGATGCGGATCAGATTTACTGCATTGGTTCGGTTAGTAAGGTGTATGTAACAACAGCTGTGATGCAGCTGGTGGAACAGGGTAAGGTGGACCTGGATGCGCCAGTGACAGACTATATAGATGACTTCAAGATGGCGGATGAACGTTACAAGGATATCACTGTCAGGATGCTGATGAATCATACATCTGGAATATTTGGTTCA
>CACYQC010000037.1 GCA_902776395.1 uncultured Lachnospiraceae bacterium | reverse complement strand
TCCGAATGTCTGCAACCGTGCTCCTCAAAAACATATCGCGACATATCTGGGCATTACCCCTGAATCTTTAAGCAGAATCAGAAGTGCTATGAAGGATGATGTATAAGTCTTAAATATTAGCACTCACCTCTTGACAGTGCTAACAATTTGTGCTATAACATAGTCAGAACAAAGGAATAGAGAAGATTCCGAGATAGAATCCAAACGCTCCTTCCCTTGCTCACGAAACTTATTTAATTATATTTTTCTTGAGAAGGAGGAATGACTTATGTTACTACCTAGTATTTTTGGAGAGAATTTGTTGGATGATTGGATGGATTTTCCAAGGTTTGATTTCGGCGATGTTGACCGCAAGCTTTATGGAAAACGAGCTGCACAGGTTATGAAGACTGATGTGCATGAGCATGATGACAAGTATGAGCTGGATATTGATCTGCCAGGCTTCAAGAAAGATGAGATAAAGCTCACACTTGAAAATGGTTACTTGTCAGTAAGTGCTGCTAAGGGACTTGATAAAGAAGAGAAGGATAAGAAGGGCAAACTTATTCGTCAGGAACGTTATTCAGGTGCTATGCAGAGAAGCTTCTACGTAGGTGATGCAGTAAAACAGGATGATGTTAAAGCTAAGTTTGAGGATGGCGTTTTAAGACTGTCGATTCCAAAGAATGAAGCAAAGACAGTTCCAGAGAAACAGTATATATCTATTGAAGGATAATAGTAAATCAAATGGATACCGTGGTTGTACTAGAGTGGTCAACTGCGGTATCCATTTTTTGTTTTCAAAATAGATATATCTTTATAGTTGAAAGGTCTACTGATATAATGTACCTAGACTGCTTTTGGAGGCGCTAAAAAATGAACTTTATCTTTGATTTAGATCAGACATTACTAGACTTTCATGCAACAGAATATAAAGCGCTGGGTATAGTGCTGGAGTCAAATGGCCTATCGTTTTCAGATGAGATATATCAGGCTTTTAAAACCTATAATAAATCTCTCTGGTTGGAATTAGAAAAAGGAACTATCTCTCGAACAGAGCTATTTACAAAAAGAATTCAGTATGTATTGGATCTATGTGACGGAGATACTTCTAGGCTAGATCCACTTACAATCAATGATAAATTTATCAAAACAATGTCTGTGAATGGAATCCTAATGGAGGGGGCAGGGGACTTCATCAAGAAGCTAAAAGAAAAGCTCCCAGATGCCCGAATCTACATCGCCTCCAATGGCGCGACCGTTAATGCAATGGGTAGAATAGCTTCGACGGGATTAGATCAGTATATAGATGACGTATTTATAAGTGAAGATCTCGGAGTGGCAAAACCTGATCCTGTTTTTTTTGATATATGTTTGGAGCGTATTGGAGAACCTAGGTCGCTATGTATCATGATTGGAGATTCGCTTTCATCCGATATGCTTGGGGCACAAAATGCTTCTATGGATTCGGTGTGGTTTATGCCATCTGGAAATGTAGAAGAAGCCATGACTAGATATGATATCAACTACTGCGCAGCCTCGTTTGATGAATTGTATGACGTCCTAGAAAACTGGGCCAATGAAAAGCGTATTCAGAACATCATAGAAAGGAAATAATTAACGTATTTCTTTTGATTTGTGGTATTATGGAACAGTAGTTCTGAAGGTTAATGATTTATATGGTAAAGGGAGGAAAAATGAAACTAGAAAAATGTATTAAAACACCAATGATTGCAGCACTAATACTACAAGCAATATGTGTAGTCAGTTTTTTGATACTCGTGCTTGCTCAGAAGTCTTTTTATTCGGAGCATATAACAATAACTGAAACAACCATTCCGCCAAGCTTTTTTATTCAATGCGTCATCATGTTACTCTATATTGTATATTATCTTGTGATGGTTACTACGGAGTCTGACTCAAGAAGAGTGGTGGGGATAATTATGATTGTGGTATATATTGTAATACATATACTAATTCCTGTAGTGACAGCATTAGTAACGGTTGCTGCTTCGAGAAAAGGCGCAGAATATTTAGCCGCAATGAATTCTATAATGCCAATGGTAAACTTTGTTGTCTCTCCATTTTCGATGATTGCATCTGTTATGGTAATGGTTGCAATTAGTAGATATGGTATAATAGGCACTAGCGTAAAAGGAGTTAATCAATATGAAAGTACTTATAATTAATGGAAGTCCAAGAGTGGGCGGGAATACATCCGTAGCCGTTGATGAAATGGTTAAAACATTTAATGAAGAAGGCGTTGAAGCAGAGGTTGTTCAGATTGGAAATAAGGCTATTCGTGGATGTATAGCTTGTGGCAGTTGTGCGCAGAATGGAAAATGTGTCTTTGACGATGCAGTTAATGAAATAGCTGCGAAGTTTGAAGAAGCAGACGGTCTGGTAGTGGCATCTCCAGTTTATTACGCATCAGCAAATGCGACACTCATTGCATGTCTGGATAGACTATTCTATAGTTCTCATTTTGATAAGAGCATGAAGGTTGGTGCTAGTGTTGTTTGCTGTAGAAGAGGTGGTGCTTCAGCTACCTTTGATGAGCTAAATAAGTATTTCACTATTTGCAACATGCCAGTTGTTTCGAGTCAGTATTGGAATAGTGTTCATGGTAGAGAAAAGGGACAGGCGGCTAAGGATCTAGAAGGTCTTCAGACGATGAGAGTCCTTGCAAGGAATATGACATTCCTTATGAAGAGTATAGCTCTTGGAAAAGAGAAGTATGGAATGCCTAAGACTGAAGAACATGCCTGGACACATTTTATAAACGACTAAATGTTTTAAAGAGAAGTAGATATAATGCAAGAGATATCATTTGAAGATTTTAGTAAACTAAAGAAGAATTCATATGTCCTGATAGATATAAGAGATGAAGGTCTTAGAAACTATGGTATGATTCCTGGTGCTGTAGCTATTGATTTTGATAGAGACTCAGAGGAGATAAGAGCTGATATAGAGAAGCTGCCTGAGGGTAAGACTTGCATACTTTATTGTGAGATAGGTAGAAGAACTAAGGAGTTTGATGAGGGACAATTTCCTGAGGGACGGGAGTATTATAGTCTCGAAGGAGGATATATAGGATACGTCAGAGCATTACTCGCAAATGAGAATGACGCGGAAGAGAAACAGAAGAAGGCAGAGAAGAGCATCCAAAAGAAGTTCCATAAACAGCTTTTTACGCCTTTTGCGAAAGCTTGTAAAAACTACAAACTGATAGAAGAGGGCGACCATATAGCAGTTTGTATATCTGGCGGAAAAGACTCGATGCTTATGGCGAAGCTCTTCCAAGAAATTCAGAGACATAGACAGTGTAACTTTGAACTGACCTTCCTAGTTATGGATCCGGGATATAACAAGGATAATAGGGCACTGATAGAGAGTAATGCAAAGGCCCTTGGAATACCTATTACTATCTTCGAAAGTGATATCTTTGATACAGTGGATACTATTGAGAAGAGTCCATGCTACCTCTGTGCAAGAATGCGTAGAGGCTATCTATATAGTAAGGCTAAAGAACTGGGATGTAACAAGATAGCTTTGGGACATCACTATGATGACGTAATAGAAACTATCCTTATGGGAATGCTCTACGGCGCGCAGGTACAGACCATGATGCCTAAGCTTCATAGTACGAACTTCGAAGGAATGGAACTTATCAGACCACTTTATTTAGTTAGAGAAAGTGATATATGTGCATGGCGTGATTATAATGATTTGCATTTCCTGCAATGTGCATGTCATTTTACAGAAACCTGTACGACCTGTCACGAGGATGGAACTACATCCTCAAAACGTCTGGAAACTAAGAAACTGATTGCAGAGCTCAAGAAGGAAAATCCTTTTGTTGAATCTAACATCTTTAAGAGTGTTGAAAATGTAAATCTAAGCACAGTAATTGCATATAAGAAGGACGGCGTTCGCCATCACTTCTTAGATGAATATTAGCACTTAGAAAAATATTAACTCGCAGATTTCTTGCTTTGGCTTAGCTTGAATAGATAAAAACAAAATAGAACAGTGGCAAAGATTATTCCGGCTGGATAAGCGATAGAAGAGCTTAGCTTAAAGCCTTCCTTTGCCATAAGAATATATGTCAGACTCACGGCTGACATAAAGGAACCAGGGATGGCTGTCATTAAACTGAACAGGCTGTGCCTGGTATTTTTTATGAGATAAGCAGTTGCAACCCAGAGACTGATCATCGCGAGAGTCTGGTTACTCCAGGAGAAATATCTCCACAGAACATTGAAGTCGAGCTTTGTAAGAACCGCACCAATCGTAAGTAGTGGAAGGGTTATGATGAGACGATTTCTTATAGACTTCTGATTCAGTTTAGTTACCTCGCTAAGAATGAGACGAGCGCTTCTAAAGGCTGTATCGCCAGAAGTGATTGGACATGCAACGACTCCAACGATGGCAAGTACTCCACCGATAGGACCAAGCATTCCGGTTGAGATATCGTAAACTACACCTGACTGTCCAAGCTCTGTGAGGTTGCTATTCAGAAGCTGTGTTGTTCCATAGAAAGCAACTCCTCCGGCAGCCCAAACAAGTGCAATAACAGATTCTGATATCATTGCACCGTAGAATATTTTCCTGCCTTCCTTTTCAGAGGTTATACATTTGGAAATCATAGGAGACTGTGTGGCATGGAAACCAGAGATTGCACCGCAGGCTACAGTGATAAACATATATGGCCATACTGGAAGACCTTCTGGATGAAGGTTTGCCATACTGATTTCAGGAACCTTGTATCCACCTATTATGATTCCTCCCATTATACATACTGCCATAGTAATAAGGATGACTCCGAAGATAGGATAGAGCTTTCCTATTATCTTGTCGATAGGAAGCAGAGTTGCAAGTACATAATATAACAGGATAACGATTATCCAGAAGTTTTCATTTAAGGATTTTGGAGTTAGCTTAGAGATCAGTGCGGCAGGACTGTTAACGAATACTGTTCCTGTCAGGATAAGAAGAAGAACAGAGAAGAGTCGCATAACCCATTTAGCTACATTTCCGAGATATATACCAGATAGCTCAGCAATGGATTTGCCTTCATTTCTCTCTGATATCATACCTACCATGTAGTCATGAACTGCACCAGCAAGAACTGCTCCTAGAATGATCCATAGAAAAACTATTGGACCAAAGCAGGCTCCCATAAGTGCGCCGAAGATAGGACCGGTTCCGGCTATGTTAAGTAGCTGGACCAGATAGGCTTTCCAGGTCTTCATAGGAACGTAGTCGACACCGTCCTCCATGCTAGTCGCAGGCGTTACACGGTCGTCTGGACTAAAGACCTTTTCAGTAAGTTTTCCGTATAACAAATAACCGATAATAAGTACAACAAAAGATAGTATTAATGATATCATACCCTTCTCCTAATCATCTAAAATTAAACCCCTAAAAACATTCACCCTACATAAAAGTATAATGTTCTTAGAGGTTAAAGTCAAAGGGATGATGAATATCTAATACGTGTTTTTCTTTCGCTTGTATAAGTAAAAAATTGATGTAATAATATACATTAGAAATGAGGACAATACTAAAAATGAGAATACTACTAATACTAACTGGCGGGACTATATGTTCCGAGAAAAATGAAAATGGTTTAAATGATCTGAATACTGATGATGCAGTAGCGAAGCTTATCTCAAAGTATGAAGGGATAGACGTAATAGCTCCAATCAATACGCTCAGCGAAAATATGACTATTGATAAATGGAATAAGCTGATTAAGGTGCTGAAGGATACGAACCTAGAAAGCTACGATGGTGTAATGTTCCTTCATGGAACGGATACGCTCCATCTTACGTCGGCACTTATGGGAGTTTTACTAAAGGACATTTGTTGCCCAGTGATGATGGTATCGGCTCACCGAATTCTTTCAGATCCAGAGAGTAATGGCGTAGATAACTTCGATAAATCAGTGGCTCTAATAGAGTGGATTAGAGCAAGAGAAATGAGCGGAGTATATGTCATTTACAGAAATATGGATGGTGTATCCTACGTGCATCATGCAACTCATCTCGAAGAGTGCGGGGACTATTCAGAAGACTTCTACAGCAAGGATATGATAGAATATAGTAAGCTGATAGGGGATGAGTCTCTTAAATGGTTTGAACTTGGTATTGCGTCATGTGGAGAGCCTAAATATATAGAGAAGACAATTTCTTTGCAGAATTCAAATCCACTTGCTTTGGTAGGAAGCTTAAGTGACAACGTCCTATTCATCAAACCATACGTAGGAATTAACTACGATAGATATAACTTGGACGGTGTAAAGGCAGTGCTGCATGGTATGTATCATTCGAGTACGGTTAATACTGAAGGAGACGGACCGACATCAGCCCTTTCACTTTTAAGAAAATGCAATGCTCTAGGAATAGACTTCTATATCTTCCCTTGCAAGGAAGGGGAATTCAGATATAGTTCAACGAAACCGCTTCTAGATGAAGGAGCGAAATGTTTATACGGCGGCACCTGGGAGGAGGCCTACGTAAGACTACTGATCAAATATGGGGAACAAATGTAATATTCAGAAGAGAGAATCCATAGCAAAAATCACGGAGGTTACAATGGATATACAGAAGATAATTAGTGAGATGACACTTGAGGAGAAGGCGCTTCTTGTATCAGGACATGATATGTGGACTACGGACGCAATAGATAGAGTTGGTATTCCTTCCATCTTCATGAGTGATGGTCCTCACGGACTTAGAAAACAGGAAAATAATCAGAACAATGAAACATCCATCAATGATTCTATAGATGCGGTATGTTTTCCGACAGCCTGCGCAACAGCAGCTTCCTTTGATAGGGACCTGATGTACCAAATGGGAGTTGATCTGGGAAAAGAATGTCAGGCAGTAGATGTTTCGACTATTCTTGGTCCTGCTATTAATATCAAGCGTTCACCACTTTGTGGTAGAAATTTTGAGTATGTGTCAGAAGATCCATTTGTTGCAGGAGAGCTTTCTGCTTCGTATATAAATGGTGTTCAGTCTCAGAATGTAGGAACGTCTCTGAAACATTTCGCTGCAAATTCTCAGGAGACAGAAAGAATGTACGCAGATAGTATAGTGGATGAGAGAACTCTTCGTGAGATATATCTCTCGGCTTTTGAGACGACGGTTAAGAAGGCTAAGCCTTGGACCATAATGGCGTCCTATAACCGTATAAATGGTGAATATTCCTCAGAGAATAAATGGCTCTTAAAGGATGTCCTTCGTGATGAGTGGGGCTTCGATGGAGTAGTAATGTCAGACTGGGGTGCTGTTTCAAACAGAGTTAAAGGAATAGCTGCTGGTATGGATCTGGAAATGCCAGGTAGCCGAGGAGTAAACGATAAGCAGATAATTGATGCTGTAAATAATGGCGACCTTAGTCAGGAGGATCTCGACGAGGCAGTTAAGAATATCCTCAAATGGATAGAGAAATTCGTAGAGAATAGACAGGAAGAAATATTCGATAGAGATATAGATCATGAAAAGGCAGTTAGAGCAGAAGAAGAATGTATAGTTCTTCTAAAGAACGAGAAAGCACTTCCTCTAAGTTCTGATGAAAAAATAGCCCTAATAGGAGGCTTTGCAGAGACTCCTCGTTTCCAGGGCGGGGGAAGTAGTCATATAAATGCTCATAACGTAGTATCTGCTCTTTCTATAAAGGAAAAGTATTCTGACAAGGTTACTTACGCCATGGGCTTCCCATATGATAAAGATGAGTCAGACGAGAAAGCCTTTGCAGAGGCTGTAGCTGTAGCGAAGGATGCGGACAAGATAGTAGTTTTCGCAGGTCTTCCAGATGTATTCGAATCTGAGGCATACGATAGAACTCATATGAGGCTCCCTAAATCTCAGAATATTCTAATCGATAGACTGCTTGAACTAGGCAAGCCAGTAATCGTTGTGCTTCATAATGGTTCTCCAGTAGAAATGCCATGGATCGATGGAGTGTCATCAGTGGTTGAAGCCTACCTCGGTGGAGAGGGTGTAGGAGAAGCTGTTATGAATATTCTCTACGGAAAGGTTAATCCATCAGGAAAGCTGGCAGAGACATTTCCAATTAAGCTTGAGGATAATCCAAGCTACCTCAACTTCCCTGTTGCTCGCCATAAGGTTAACTATGCAGAGGGAGTTTTCGTAGGCTATAGATATTATGATACCAAGAAGATGGATGTCCTCTTCCCATTTGGTCATGGTCTGTCCTATACGGAGTTCGAATATAGTAATCTCGTGATTAAACCTTACGAGGGCGTGGATGCAAGTGACTGGGATATAATCGGAATAAATAGTGGAGCAACTGTTTCCGTTGATGTTAAAAATGTCGGAGATAGAACAGGTAAGGAAATAGTCCAGCTGTACATATCAGATAAAACTGGAGTTACCAATAGACCTATACATGAGCTGAAGGGCTTTGAAAAGGTTGAGCTTGCTCCGGGTGAAACGAAGACGGTGACATTTGAACTCGATAAGAGAAGCTTTGCTTGGTACAGCGTAGAACTGTCTGACTGGTATGCAGCGGACGGTAAGTATGTGGTTGAAGTAGGTAAGTCTTCAAGAAATATTCAGCTGTCTGAAGAAATAGAGATATCTGGTAGCTTCCAGCTTCCACCTATTATAGATGAGGATGTTCAGTTGGGAGAGCTTCTAGCTTACAAGAAGACAAGAGCATTTACTAAGGAAATGTTT
This sequence comes from uncultured Lachnospiraceae bacterium, assembly GCA_902776395.1. Classification (GTDB taxonomy): domain Bacteria; phylum Bacillota; class Clostridia; order Lachnospirales; family Lachnospiraceae; genus Eubacterium_Q. Next base: position 4,459 of record CACYQC010000037.1, on the reverse strand, counting down.
GCGCGTTCTGCAACACAGTTCTCTTCAAAGGAAGATGAACTGGATGAGATGACGAAGGCTATGCTGGAATATATGCCGCTTAGAACTTTCAGATCCTTCGGCGAGCTAGATAATGATAAGTTAGCAGAGATTCTGGCAGAATATAGAAGAATAATGGATGAAGACTAAAACTAGAGAGGCAAAAACTGTGGCAGAAGAAAAATCAAGAATTGAATATCTGGATATAGCGAAGGCTTTTGCCATTATCCTAATAGTTATGGGGCATGCTCTGGGGTACTCAGAGCATACCTCTAAATTATACAAGTTTATTTTCAGCTTTCATGTCGTTTTATTCTTTATTTTATCTGGCTACACGTTTAATGCAAAGGATGATTTCCTGACATTTCTGAAGAAGAGATTGCTCAGAATTGTATTTCCATATTTTCTGTGGGGAGCGGTTTTTCTGATCCCCCTCTTAATATTTGGAGATAGTATGAGTTCGGCGGCAGGGGATGGAAAGCATTTTGATCTTAAGCTTCAACTGCTGCGTCTTCTGATTGGAAATGGAATAGGGGATGGTCTGAGACAGAATAGTCCACTTTGGTTTCTTCCGGCACTCTTCAGTACACAGCTCATATATTACTTCGTAATCAAGTTATCCAGTAAAGAAAAGTTGATTCCTGTTCTAGGGGTGATAATGCTGGCGGTATCCTTTGTATGTACTTATCTGATGCCAGTTATTCTGCCTTTTGGACTGAACTCAGCGCTTACGATAGGAATCTTCTTCTATGCAGGATGGCTGTTCAAGAAGTTTGAATTATTTGATGAGAAGAAACTCTTTAAACTATCTGTAGTATTCGTTCTCCTCTTTTTCGGAGTTTTGAGTACATATAGAAATGACCTCATCTCGAGTGTTGAATATAAGTATGGTAGACTCTATCTATATATACTTTCAGGAGTGGGTATCTCTGTATTTGTGATATATGTTTCATACCTTATAGGGAAGAGTAAGTTCCTAGAATTTATCGGAGTTAATACAATGGGTATACTTGTGTTCCATAAGATAATTCTTTTGATATTTCAGATTAAGATGGGACCGGTTTCACTCCTTATGAAGAGTAGTAATGCTGCTATCGAAACACTTATATGCCTTCTGGCGAGTGCCGTCAGTATAGCATTTTCACTTATATGCGCAGTTATAATTAAGAGGTTGTTCCCGCCAGCGCTTGGCGAACCGTTTAAATCTAAAAAGGATTAGGCTACTGATAAGCCTAATCCTTTTTTACTTTCTCTGCCACCTTCTTGATAGGTGTCATCATTATTTTTTTCATCGAGAAATTCTCTCTATATCGATCGAATACTTCTCGTGGAGATATTGAGCTAAGTCTTGAGGAGAAGAAGAAATAGCTTCGTTCCTTTGCTTCCTCTCTGATATCTATTAGCTTACTCTTATAAGCATTGTACTTTACGACTACATCATATTCATCCGCTAGCTTCTTTATCTTAACCATGAGCTGGAAGGAGTAAATTATATCCAGTAGGAAGATTCCGTAGAAGAAACCGATAAAGAATGAAAAGACAAGGTTTCTTGATAACCAGTCCAACGCGTTCTCAACTATTGGATGAAGTACAAGGTAGTAAAATGCTGCCAGTGCATACCAGAATAGTGAGAAGAGCGGACATATAACGCCTTTGATATTTCCCCAATAACTCGAATAATCCCACAACTGCAGATGCAGATGATTTATGAATATCATTCCTGTGATGAACTCCAGAAGAGTCATACAAGCTGCCATTATGATAAATATAATGAGCTTCTCTAGTACAGGATGAGTAACCCCAAGGGATGGGAGTTTGATATGACCGAGTCCGTAAAGGACAATCAGCCCCGAACCATATATAGGTAGATATGGTCCTACGAAGAAACCGGGATTAACCCATTTTTTCTTCTTTCGCTCAACGGGATCGAGGTACCTTCTGAAGAAGAGCTCGATAACCCAACCGGTCACACTTCCTGTTGAGAAGAGGAATAATAGTATTAATAGTTTATTCATTTAGTAACCCTAACCATTTCTAGAGCTGAAGGTCTTAGATCAAGCTGATGATCAGCTCAGATATATAGACTGCAATGCACGAAACGAGAGCAACTGTCGTGAGACTCTTGCCCTTCAGCGCGAGTAGCACTGCTGTCACAAAGCCTATTATAGCAGAGATTATGCTGGCTGTCGCTGTAAAGATTGCAGGTATTGTCATTGCCGTAAGTACTGCATAAGGTATGTAATGCAGGAAAGAACGGATGAACCTATTCTCTATCTGATGCTTTATCAAAACAAATGGTACAACACGGATCAGATAGGTTGATATGACCATAATAGCTAGATATATAAAATAAGTCTTATGCATCAGGATACACCTCCTTCTGGAAGTGATTCCTCATCTCCTGGTTTTTCATCAGATATAGGATATATAATCGCTATAATACAAGCACTGACTACTGCACAAATGCTGATAGCTATACCTACGGATACATTTTTCAGTCCAGGTAGATATGTAAATGCAGTTGATAATATAGCTGCAAGGATGACAGTGAACAAAGTTGATCTCTCCTTACGAGCCACCGGTACAACGATAGCTACAAACATTCCGTAGAGGGCTAGTCCGAGAGCACTAAGAATGCTCTTTGGTAGGACATTTCCCATGATAGAACCGAGAAGGGTTCCAATAGTCCATCCAAACCAAGGAAGCGTAGATAAACCGAACCAATAGGATCTGGTTATAGTTTCTTCTGTTATAGCTACACCGAAGATTTCATCTGTGATAGAGAAGCCTAAGATATAGCGCCATATACCACTGAACTTCTTGTCTAGCTTCTGCGAAAGAGCTATAGACATGAAGGAGTATCTAACATTTATAGTTAATTGGGATATAAGCATATCTAGCCATAACCCGGGCATCGTCATAGTCTGTATTCCGGCAAACTGTCCGGCAGATGTAAGAGTAGTGGCGGAGATGAGAGTGGCTTCCCAAACGGTGAGTCCATATTTAATTGCAAGTATTCCGAAAGTGAAGGAGACTGACAAATATCCTAGTGCTATAGGAATTCCAGCCAGAAGTCCTCTCTTATAATTAAGTAGTGTATTATTCATAACGTTCTCGATTTTAACACTTTTTCGTGGGTAAAACAATTGATTTTACTACTATTTTAACTTTGTGAGTGGTATAATAACTCCTAGAGAAAATGTCATAAATGTGGGGTTCGTATGGATAGAAAAATCGTCGCTGCTTTTATTGCAGATATTTACCGTGATATGGTAAGGGAAACGGAATATGGAACTATCCAGGAAGCTATGCGTAATAACGTGAAGCTTCTGTTTTTTGCGAGCTTCAGTGACAATTTCAGTACTGTGGAATATACACATCTAACTAATTATGACGTGGGCGACTCTGCTATCTACAGAGTGCCGGATCTGAATAATTTCGATGGCCTTATAACTTATGACAGTTATTTGCCGGAGACATTTCTGGAAATCATTAATGATATCAAAAAGGAGGCTCCTTGTCCGGTAGTGACACTTGGAGTTATTAGTGATCATTCCTATAGCGTTATTAATGATCTGCAACCTTCTCTCAAAGAATTAATTGAACATTTGATAAAAGACCATGGTTGTAAGGAACTGGTTCATGTTAGTGGACCAACAGACCTATCGTTCTGTAGAGACAGAATAAAGGGCTTCAAAGAAACACTTGAGGCTAATGGCCTTCCTTGTTCGGATGAACAGATATTCCCTGGAAATCTATGGTATTCCTGTGCGGAAGAAGTTGTAACCAGCATAATGAAGCGTTACGAGAATAACCAGGAAAGGCTATTCCCAGACGCCATAGTTTGTGCAAATGATTATACTGCTATCGGTGTTGTTGATGAACTTAATAAAAGAGGATACATAGTTCCAGATGATGTTATTGTTGTAGGCTATGACGATGTTATTCAGTCGAGATTTCATGATCCGTCTATCACAACTTCGTGTCAACCATTTGGACAGGTTGGAAAGGATGGAATCAAGATTCTTAAGAAGCTATGGGAAGGCGAAAAGGTTCCTGCCGTGACAGCGGAACCTGGAATAATCAAGCGCCGTCAATCCTGTGGTTGTACTCCAAAACATATATATCAGCAGGATGACCTACGTGAGTCCTATGCAACAGTTATAGATAGACTCGGTATGCTTTCTAGATCGAGTGCGGATCTGATTCTCAGTATATCAAATGCATCGGATAACAGTGATGTCTTCAATGAGATAGAAGCAAACTGCTGTAACAATACAGGCTTCAAGGACGCGGTTCTGTGTCTGATAAATGATTGGGATAAGCAGAAGGTTTATTCTACACAGGAAGATTTCGAGGATGCTACCTTTGAAGTGGTATGTGGTGTATATAATGGCAGACCTATCAGAAGAGGGGTTCTCCCTAAAGGACAGTTACTTCC
>CACYQC010000036.1 GCA_902776395.1 uncultured Lachnospiraceae bacterium | reverse complement strand
GCCTTTTCTTTGTTCTCCCACCATGTACTGAAGTTGCCGGAAACCACCTCTATAGATGAGCGATTAAGAACTAGACAGTGGTCAGTTACTGCGTCGAGCAAGTCTCTGTCGTGTGATACAAGAATAAAACCCTGCTTCTCGCGGAGATAATTCTTGATGATCTCGCGACCGTCCCTATCTAGATGATTAGTTGGCTCATCTATTAGCAGGAATTCATTTTCGCCGGAGAAGAGAACAGCGAGCATTACTTTAGTGCGTTCTCCAAAGCTGAGAGTACTTATTGGGCGATAGAGCAGCTCGCAGTCTACGCCCATTTTATTCAGCTCGCAGATTACCTTCCAGCTCTCAGCCCCTGGCTTCCAGCTTTCTACCAGCTCATCCGCAGTCAGGTTCATTTCACTATCAGAAAGCTTATAAGGAAAATAATCAAAATGCTGATCCGTTGATATACTTCCTGAGTATTCGTATTTACCCAGTAAAAGATTTAAAAATGTAGTCTTACCTTTTCCGTTCCTTCCAATAAAGCCTAGCTTCCAGTTGGTATCGATAGAAAAGGAGACCTCGTCGAATATGTTGTCGAAACTTCCTTCGTAACAGAAGGTTAGATTTGATACTTGTAATAATGACATATAGCACCTCCGTAAAAAAAATACACCACAAGAAAAAATTCCTGCGGTGCAAAGTGCTAAAAAGTAAACCACTATGAATTATTTCTTGCAAGTGTAGCCTGATTTTCATAACAAAAAAACTTATCAGCGCAATGCTGACATAATCTTCAGGCTATTAACTAAAACTATTTGCAAGAAATATTTCTCATCGGTCTCCTCCGTTTCTTCTATATTTTTTCAGAGTATAACAACTATCCTTTAGAAATGCAAGATTTTTCGTGACTAGTGGGGACAAGCGAATCTTGCAAAAATGTAAGATTTGTTTTTTCTTTTGTCACGGCATAGTAAGATTACCTGATTATAATTAGATTATAAGTACAATGTTAGAACTATGTATGTCATTCTGAGGGCGTAGCCCAACGAGAGTAAAAAGGAGAGTAGAGATGAATATCGTCGAAATGAAAAATGTAACTAAGATTTATGGAGAGAAGGAGAACCAGGTTCTAGCTCTTCATAATGTAAATCTTGATATAGAGAAGGGGAGCGTGGTTTCCGTGGTCGGGGCATCCGGTAGTGGAAAGTCCACGCTTCTTAATATTATGGGAGGAGTTGATACTCCATCGGATGGAACCATCTTCGTGGATGGTAAGGACATAACAAAGTATAACGATGATGAGCTCAGCATATTCCGTAGAAGGAAAGTAGGTTTTATATTCCAGGCTTATCATCTAATTCCTGTACTTACAGTGGAGGAAAATATCAAAATGCCGGTACTTCTGGATCACAGGAAGCCGGACAAGGAATATATAGACCATATCATCGAGCTTCTCGGTCTCTCCGAGAGAAGAAGACATCTTCCAAATCAGCTCTCTGGTGGACAGCAACAGAGAACTGCTATAGCTAGAGCCCTAGCGAATAATCCAACCCTTGTTCTTGCGGACGAGCCGACTGGAGCTCTAGACTCTAAGAATGGTCAGGAGGTTATGGACCTCCTTATGAAGTCAGTGCATGACATCGGACAGACTCTTGTGATAATCACTCACAATATGGATCTCGCACGAGAGGCAGACAGAATTGTTAAGATCAAAGACGGTGAGATAGAGAACTGAGATTGAGATATTCAGAAAAATGAATAGGAAATAGGTAAAATCATGGAAACATATAAAGACCTCGGAAGTAAGTATTTAAAACAGAATAGACGTCGCTCCTTCATCACAGTCCTTGGATGCTTCATCGTGTCTACGATTCTCTTCATGTTTCTTAACTCTATGGTTTGCTGGGTTGAAAATTGTAGAGAGGAAGCAAGGGAAGAAGACGATTTCGAGATTCTGGTTCTCACGGATGATAAGGATATAATCGAAGCAGTGGTGAATGAGGATTTTGTTTCTTCGGCATATCTTGGGAAAGCATATTCCTATCAGACCGAAGAAGAGGCTTCAGGAGTATATGCAAATGCACTCCATATAAATGTAAAGCAGAAGCTTCTGATAAATCATTACTCGAAATATATCAAGAAGACCTACAACGTGGATGTAGAGCTAAATGACCTCCTGGCGTGGACCTATTGTCAGGATAATGATGGGGTAGGATATCTGATGTTGTTAGGGGGTCTTTTTATCTCATTTATCCTAGCTATCATAGGGGTTGGAGTTCTTAGAAATAATATTTCTATCTCTGCTATGGAAAGAGTTAAGGATTACGGAAATCTTAGATGCATAGGAGCTACAAAAAAACAGATAAGAGCCATCGTATATCGCGAATCGTTTGCTCTTGAAACTCTCGGAATTGTAGCAGGTGTTGCGGCAGGTTTCCCGCTTAGTATTTTGATATGCAACTCTGCAAAGAGGCAGTATCCTATAGGCTTTCATATTATACCGATAATACTCTTACTAATCGCTTTTTACGGTGATATGTATTTTGCTGTTGGTGATGGACTGAAGAAGGTTCTTGCGGTTAGCCCTGCTGAGGCGGTTCGTGGTAATTACAGAATCAAGGCAAAGAAGATAAAACGTAGAAGGGGTGGTATCTGGAGACTCCTATTTGGTGTGGAAGGAGACTATGCCTATAAGAATATAAAGAGAAATAATGGTAACTTCCTTAAGACTGTTGGCGCCCTTACATTTGGAATGATAATTGTTATTGTGGTTGGTGGAGTGCTGCTGGTTTTCTATGAATTCTTATCTAGGACAAACAAGATGGTAGGATATTATCAGCAATATATAGCTTGTAACACAAATAACATTTTCTCTCATGAGGAACAGAAGATGGATCTCTATTCGCCTAAGGCGCTGAAGACGATTAGTGAGGCTAAGGGTATAGAAAGTCCAAAATATATGTATGAGGATACTCTTTATACAGCGGAGAATTGCTTTATTTTTAATAACTTAAACGAGACTTATGGTGGAGATAGCATAGAAGGCTCCATATACATAAGGGCAGGCAATAATCTGGATGCTGAAGAGGAGAGGAAAGAATATCGTGCAAAGGGGGAAGGCCTAGTTGACTACGAGGGCAGAATGGAAACGGATAATGCAAGAAGAGAGGATGCTTCTGAAAGCGATAATCTATTTTGTTCCGAGCTAAGTCTAGTTGGTTATGATTCTGAGGATTATGCCAGATATAAGGATTATCTCGTGGATGGAACGACTGAGCTTTCGGATAACGGAGTGCTCCTTGTAAATCAAGCTGAGCTTATTCCTGAATCGTCCTATGAATCCCAGAGTGTATTCTTTGATACAAAGTCTTTCAGTTTCACTAATCTTAAGGTTGGTGATGAAATAACAGTGGTTGATCCGGCGGAGCTTTATAGCTTGGTCCAGGAAGAGAAAAAAAGAGCTAAGGAATTCGATGACGAGATTCATTCTAAAAGGGATGAGTGGGACAGAAATCATAAGGATGAAAAGGACGAAGAGGGGAATCCTATAGAGAATCCATATGACAATTACTCTGATATTATTGGAACAAGAAGGAAGGAAGCGTGGATCATTAATTCCGCACGAGAAAAGCTGGTGGAGGAAGGAAAATGTGAAACCTACGTTATAGAAGGAATAATTAGGGATGATCCCAATGCGGTTACAACGCTTCCGTCTCTAGTGGTTCCGCTTGATAAGTTTTTCTCGATGACCGGAAGAACTGAATCTGATTATGTTGGTATGAAGTTCCATGTGACAAATATATTCAGCAGAGATTTTCAAAAAACTGAGTTTCAAAATGCACTCAGAGAGAAGGAAAACTATTGGTATGAAGGCTTTGAGGAAGAGGGGCCAATATACAATTCTTTTACGTCGAGTTATCTTGAAGGTATCCTTGAGTTAACGGAAGGAGCTAGTGGTGTTATATATCTCCTTTTAGGAATTATTATTCTCATAATAATCAGTCTTCTTAATACCATGAATGTCACTATAAGTAGTTTGCAAACGAGGCGAAATGAATTCGCACAGCTAAGAGCCCTGGGGATGACTAAGAAGAGTCTCCTGAAAGCAGTGCTACTAGAAGGTGGAATAGTCTGGATAGTTTCGACTATACAGGGGATAATTTTTGGAATACTGATTCAGTGGATTTTGTATAGTACATTAATTAAGTTTTTGATTAATTCTCCGTTTAAAGTATTCTGGCCTGGAATAATAGTTGCAGCCCTACTCTCCTTTGTGGTTTTATGTGGCTCCAACTATGTATTCTTTAATCAGATGAAACTTAATGTAGGCGAGGAGTTGACCCGCTCGGGAGAATGAAGAAAGTCTTTTGGATAATATATTTTCATCATAAAAGAAGAAAGGCAAGATTATGAAATATATCAGAAACAAAACTAAGATTGGAATAACGCTTCTAGCGCTCGTAATAGTCCTTGTCACAGCTCTGGGGCAGTCGAACATTTCTGAGGCTATGACTCCGAGAGTGATGCTTACAGAATATTCTATAAAGGCGAGTGATTCATCGGGAGACATATTCCCTGGTGATACATTTACAGTTACATTCAAGCTGAAGAATACCAGCAAGAACAAGGTTCAGAATCTGAAGTATTCAGTTGTATCTGAGAATGGGGAATTTCTACCTGCAGAGGGTGTTGGAACAGGCTTTGTGAGTGAGCTGGCAGGCGAAACAGAAGAGGATTATTCAATTAGTCTCCAGGCTGCTAAGACACTTGAGGAGAAGACCTACAAGATAAAGATTAAGACAGAGTATGAGGACTGGAACGGTGGCTATAAATCAGAGGATACAATATATGTGCCAATAAGCCTTAAGACGGAGGTTATTGTTTCGGATACATATATTGCCGAGGAAGAGATTCGACTGGGAGATAACATAGAAATCGTTTCAACTATTAATAATACAGGAGCGGCTAAGATTTATAAGGTTACCGCTAGAGTTGAAGGCCACAATATAGCGGATGCTAAAACATTTATAGGAAATATTGACTCAGGTAAGAATGCTACTGTTGATATTATTACGAAGGCGACGACACATGATGATGTGCGTGACGCGACGGAATATGATAATGATCTCATTATCACCTACGAAGATATTGAGGGAAATGAATATACCGTTAAGGTAGGACTTGGTAGTATAGAGGTTCTGGAGCAGGATTATTCTGATGTCATAAAGATAAAGGAAGACACAACTAAGCATATGAGTGGGTCTACAAAATCTGTTATTGTACTTGCAATTGTGGTGGTTGTAATACTGGTTTTAGTGATCAGAAGAATTATGAAGAGAAAGAAATTGGAAAAAGAATTCGACTGATTATTAAGAATCAAGATTGAAAAAGGGTGGATATTATGGGTTATATAATAAAACTCAGCCTCTCGAATATAAAACTCCGAAAACTCAGAACAGTTCTTACAATTGTCGGAATCATGATCGGCGTGATGTCTATAGTTGCAATGCTTACAACTGGACTAAATGCAAAGAAAGCCATGCTGGAAGATGTAGAGAAAAGTGGTAGTACTAAGGAGATTATAATATATCCTCAGAGCCTTAGCCGTAAGGACCGTCTCATCACAGATTCGGCTATAAGCAAGCTGGAGAAGCTAGATCATGTGGACGGCGTTTATCCAGTGCTTACAGCTGATGGTCAAGAGAAGATAGGTGGGTTTATTGCCTGGGAAAATATCGAGGGTGTTCCAACTGAATATATGAATTATCTATGCTTGAAGGAAGGGGATGTGCCTGAGAGAAATGGTTTTAGACCGGAACTGTTAATCGGAAATGGACTCAGGTATTCGCTCTATAATGAGAAGACGTGGCAACAGTTGAGTAAGAGTGTGAAAAAGGATGACATGCTTGTTGGAAAGAAGATGGATTTTGCACTCGGAAAGGATACTTTGCCAAGTGGGGAGGAAACGGCTTCCCCGTCAGATGCGGAAACAGAGAGTGAAGAAGTAGGGAATGCTGCGCAGAGCTTTGTTAAGCTCAGCATAGTTGGCGAGACAGATAATGAGTATGATTACAGCATTTATACTGATATAGACACTTTGAAAATGTATCTAAAGAAAGAAGCGGTAGAGGGAAAGATTCCTGGACAGCCTCTTGATAAGAACGGCCAGCCTTATAACATGTGGGCCTATGATAGAGCAATAATAAGAGTTGATAATGTGGATAACGTAAAACGTGTTTCGAAGATTCTGTCGGATATGGGATACGAGGTTGTTAATAATCTGGAAATGCTGGAAAACGTTACTAGTACTATTAAAATGGTTCAGTTTATTCTTGGCGCCTTGGGGGCTATAGCAGCTGTTGTGGCGGTAATAGGAATAGTAAATACAATGATGACCGCAGTATATGACAGGGTTCGTGAGATAGGCCTCCTCAAGATGCTTGGAGCGGACGTGGATGATATCAGCTTCATGTTCCTTTTTGAATCAGCGATGATGGGGCTCGTTGGCGGAATTCTAGGTGTAGGACTTGCGCTGCTTGTGGATATTTATATCAACAAAAGACTGGTTGAATTTATGGAGATGCCAGAAGGTACTTGGATTATGAGTACACCTATGTGGCTTATTCTCGGAGCGGTAGCTATGTCGGTGGTGGTATCAGTCCTTGCAGGGGCATTTCCTGCTAGATGGGCCTCTAGAATAAAACCGCTGGAGGCGATAAGTAAATAGTGGTATAATGACGTGATGAAACATGAGGAAGTAGCATTTTTCGAAGAAAAACCCCAGGAGAATACCATGAAAGCGAGTTTTCATACATTTGTTATATGCGCATATAAAGAGAGTGAGTACTTGGAAGAGTGCATTCAGTCTCTTGTTAATCAGACGCTAAGATCTGAAATAATAATGGTTACATCTACTCCGAATGAGTATATCGAAATGATGTCGAAGAAGTATGATATTCCGCTTTTTGTTAATGAAGGCGAGGGTGGTATAACCCAGGACTGGAACTTCGGTCTTAGCAAGGTTGAAACAAAGCTTGCAACGATAGCTCATCAGGATGACGTATATGATGAGCATTATACGGAAGAGTTTGTTAAAAGACTTAAGCATACTAAGAAGCCTCTAATAATATTCTCTGATTATGGCGAGATAAGAAATGGTGAGAAGACGACAGATGTTCCAATGCTGAAGATAAAAAGATTTATGCTTTTCCCTCTTAAGGGTAGGTTGTTCAGCGGAAGTAGATTTGTTCGTAGAAGGATTCTATCGATGGGTGATGCAATATGCTGTCCTTCTGTTATGTATGCAATGAAAAATATTCCTCAGCCATTATTCCAGCATCATTATCGTTGCTGTGAAGACTGGGAAGCGTGGGAGAAACTGTCCAAGCTGAGAGGCGATTTTATCTATATAGCGAAGCCTCTTATGTATCATAGAATACATGAGGAGTCTACAACTTCGAAGACTCTCGAGGATGGCGGAAGAATAGGTGAGAATTATGAAATGTTCTGCAAGTTCTGGCCGGGTCCTATTGCAAAACTTATCAATCGATTCTATACTAAGTCGGAAGATTCAAATAATTTAGAATAATAATGACCATAACTGGTCGTCTTAGAAATAGAGGTTACAAGATATGAAGCTGGGTGAATGGAATATACTCAGAATAGATAGAATAAAGGATGTAGGTGCTTATCTTACTGATGGTAAGGGGCTCGAGTGTACTTGGAAGAGAAGTGAGTCTGCGAAGGCTCCAGAAGAGATTATGGATGTTCTCCTTCCAACTAGACAGATTCCTGAAGGACTGGAAATAGGTGACAATGTTGAAGTCTTCTTGTACCGAGACTCAGAGGATAGAATAATAGCAACTACGCATACACCGCTGATAAGGCTTGGTGAGATAAAGAAGCTCAAGGTTAAATCCGTGAGCGATATAGGTGCATTTCTTGACTGGGGACTCAGTCGAGATCTCTTCCTTCCGTTTAAGGAGCAGACTGTAAAGGTTCAGCAGGAGAAGTCATATCTGGTGAAACTTTATATCGATAAGACTGGAAGACTGGCGGCTTCAATGAAGATTGCAAGTGCCCTTAAACCAAATGATACCTTTAAGAAGGGAGACCATGTTAAGGGTATTGTCTACAATGTAAAAAAGGATTTTGGAGTATTTGTAGCGCTTTATAGTAAGGCGATTTCTGAAGAGACGAGTGAGAATGCATCAGAAAATGATGCTGTTACATATTCTGGCCTTATTCATTCCAGTGAGGTTTTCGAGAATCTCTATGTGGGAGATGAAGTGACTTGCAGAGTTGTGAAGGCTCGCGAGGACGGCAAGCTTGATCTTGCTATGAGAGATGAGATTCCTCTTCAGATGGAGAAGGATGCAGAGATGGTTCTGGATATTATAAAGAGCTATGGCGGGAAGCTCCCCTTTAATGATAAAACAGATGCAGCGCTTATTAAGAAAGAATTCGGACTGAGCAAGAATGCGTTTAAAAGAGCGGTCGGAAGACTTTACAAAAACAAGCTGATAGAGATAAACGATGACAACATAACAATTTTATAACATATAAATGGAGGTAATTATGAAAGAGATTATAGCAACAGACAAGGCTCCTGCAGCAATCGGACCATATTCACAGGCAGTAAAGGTAGGAAATCTACTATTTACTTCAGGTATGATTCCTATCGATCCAGCCACTAATACACTTGTTGAGGGTGGCATAGAGGTTCAGGCAGAACGTGCGCTTCAGAATGTTAAGGCACTTCTTGAGGCTTCAGGATCATCAATGGATAAGGTCGTTAAGACAGTAGTATTTATCAAGAATATGGATGACTTTGCAAAGGTAAATGAAATCTACGCAAGGTATTTCACATCAGACTTCCCAGCACGTAGCTGTGTTGAGGTAGCTCGCCTTCCAAAGGATGTTCTTATTGAGATGGAGGCTATTGCTGAAATATAGATTATTTAAAGGCAAAATGCTATAATAGTGAGGTGTGATTTTTCACACCTCTTTTTTATTCGAACGCGTGGTTTTGGGGCGTTTCAATATATGAAAAATTAAGGATATTACCGTGGACAGAGACGATATATATATTCTACATAAGAATGATAGAGAAAAGTTTATAGATGAATTTAATGCCTATTTAGATAACCATACAGAAGGTTATCTTCTTGTGCTTACACCTTTAGATACATTTAAGAGTGAAAAACAGGGTGAAGTATATGAAATGGAAATGGCAAAAAAGCTTGCAAAGCTTCTGGATGAGAATCCGGATGCAGTGCTCGCTACTCCAAAGAAGTTATTTCAATTTCCCAATAGAATAACAGGCGTAATGTTTAGAGTGGATTCACTCGTTAAGCAGAACTTCCGAATCAAAGAAGAATATAAATTTAATTACGAGGCGGAATTCCTGCTTAGAGTTATAAAGAATAATTCTTATCTTATATGTCAGGATATAGAATATTATCAGGGAGAACCTGGAGACGGAAATTACAAAGAATTTGATGGTATATACGATAAGGATTGGTATATCCCGAACTTTGATAAGTTCCTTATTCCAATGCTGGAAGAGTACAAGGCAGAAGGAGATATTCCATTTCTAGTTCAGTACTACGCAATGTATAATATCACATGCCGATTGGATGCCAACAAGAATAATAATAATCGTCATATCCTGGATGCTGAGGCGATAGATGAGTTTCAAGAGAAACTTAAGGCTGCTCTAGGATATATTGATGACGATATTATTATGAATGCCCATAGATTCCCGGTATATAAGAGGGATTATCAGTATTCCAGAATGCTTCTTAGAATCAAATATGGAAATGATATCGAGGAATATACATCGGATACGTCGAAGCTTCTTTTGGAGGACTACACAGAAGAGGATTATCATCACTGTCAGATGATAGATGATGAGCATCTCTTTATAACGGTGGGCGGAGTGCCTGTTCATAGTAGCTACAGCCTTAGATGTAATATTCAGTTTATGGATTATAGAGAGGGGAACCTCGAGATAGATGGTTCGCTTCCTGATATATATGATAAGTCGCTCTTTAAGTATTATTTCAAGATAGCTGGAAAGAAGTTTGAAGTGGACTTCTGTGACAGATATTCATTAACAAAATTTTTCGGAAGATCTGCCTATAAGAGATATCCCTTCCATGTAAGCATTCCACTAGATCAGCTGATGCGGGAGTCGACAGGAGCAAAGCTTGATCTGGAATTCTTTATTGAAAAGGATTCTAAGGGATATAGAGTGTGTTATCAATTTGACTCACATACCAGTAGACTGGCGGCATATCCAAAGAATAGCTATTGGCATTTTGGTAAGTATCTTGCCGTGAATAACATTTCCAAGACCAGTAATGGTTATAAGGTATCCGCTATCACTATAAAGAAATATAACTGGCTTTCCATGGCGGCAAAGGAAATAGGGCTTGGAGCGGAGCTGCTATTCTCCTTCCAGATGCATAGATTTAGATTCTTCTTGCTTCGAGCTGCATGGGTTGTTACAACGCCTTATTTTAAGAATAAGAATATTTGGATGTTCTTTGATAAGATATATAAGGGCGGAGACTCGTCAGAATATTTGTATAAATATGCTGCGGAGCAGTTGCAAAAGAAGAGCTCTGGAGAGATATCTAAGGAGGAGGCAACTTGTTATCCGGACAAGCTTTACTATCTTGTGGATAAGAACACTTCGGATTATAAGAGACTCATTAGCGAGGGGTACACTCCGCTGAAGAGAGGAAGCTTTCTTCATAGACTTATATTCCTAAATGCGAATATGATGATAGTTAGTAATTCTACGGTGTTTGCATTTAATGATTACTATATGGAGAATTCTAGATATATTAGGGGCATTCCTGATTTTCATGTTGTATGTGTTCAGCATGGCCTGTCGGTTCAGAAGATAGCGCTGGCGCAGCAGAGACTTAGGGATAATACTAGACTTTATTTCTGTGCTTCTAAGTACGAGATAGAGAATCTGTCGCACCCTGTTTATGATTATCAAGGCTACGATGCGCTTAAGCTGACAGGTGTTCCTAGATATGATGGTCTGATTGATGAGGATAAGAAGCAGATTATGATCTCTCCAACCTGGAGAATGCAATCTGCAAAATTCGTTTCAAAGAATGAAGGAGTAGAGAGAGACTATAATCCGCTCTTTAAGGAGACTATATATTATCAGGTATATAACGGCTTGATAAATGATGAGAGACTAATTAATGCGGCTAAGGAATATGGTTATAGAATAGCCTATGTACTTCATCCGATTGTAAGTCCACAGGCAGAGGATTTTGATAAAAATGAATATGTAGATATCATCCCTTCAGTTGGGGATATGAGCTACGAGAAAATGTTCCGAGAGTCGAGTCTCATGGTGACAGACTACAGTGGCATCCAGTTTGATTTTGCTTATATGAGAAAGCCATTAGTTTATTATCATCCTGAAGAGCTAGAGGCGCATTACGAGGAAGGAACATTTCACTATGCTACAATGGCTTTTGGTGAAATAGTTAAGAAGAGGGATGAACTGGTCGAATTATTAATTGATTACATGAAAAATGGTTGCAAGATGAAGGAGGAATATAGAAGTAGAGCGGACGACTTTTATGAATTTAGCGACCATGAAAATTGCAAACGTATCTTTGATGAGATGGTTGAGTATCAAAGAAAGGTACTTGTGTGATAGATAGGAATAGGAGAATAGAAAGGGGTTATTGATGAATACAGTTGACATGTGGAAGATTCTGGAAATTGAACCTACAAAGGATCAGGAGGCAATCGTAAATGCTTATCGAAGCAAGGTTGTAACGGTTAATCCCGAGGATGATGCAGAGGGCTTCATGCTTCTTCGTGAGGCTTTTGAAATGGCAATGAAATTCGCCACTGAGGATGACGTTCTTGAAGATGGACAGGAAGTATCTAACGAGAACAAAACTGAGGTTGATCTTCATATAGATAAGATGAACGAGATATACAGAGATGTATTTAAGCGTAGAGATATAGAGCTTTGGAAAGAATGGTTGGCAGATCCGCTATGCTCTGAGTTAGATACTGCTGATGCTGTTCGTGAGGCGTGTCTCGTATCTATAATGGGGCATTTCATGCTTCCTCATGAGGTATGGAAGCTTCTGGATGAGGCGTTCAACATAGTAAATGATAGAGATATTTTGGTAGAGAAATTTCCGCCAGATTACCTTGATTATGTGACGTTTCAGATACAAAATGATAGCTTTGTAGATTATAAATATTTTGAGCCGAGAAGTGCTTTTGCAGAGCGCTACAAAGAATTGCTCCCAGAGATTAAGATCGAGGGCGTACCAGGTAAACTTGAACCTGAGAGCTATGATGTGCCAATAGATAGTTATGTTCGTGGAGTTTCGTTCCTTCAGGGGCATGTTAATGCTGTGTTTCAGTTTAGATATGATATGGAGGCAGGAGAGGACGATGCCAAGGCGGAAGCTGAGGAAGGACTAAAAAGTGAAATGGACCTCTTCCGTAGTGTGCTAGAGTACCTGGAAAGCTTTGATCTGTGGCATCCAATAGAACTGGGCGCGCGTATGCGTATGCTTGAGTTTCTAGACAGACTAGATGAGGCTGCGCTTATTGCTACAGCTGTTCTAAAAGACAATTTAGTTGAGGAGCATGTTTATACTAGATCTATTGCTGCTTATATGTTGCTAAAATATGCAAATGAGCAGGCCGCTTCTCTTACAGAGGAAGATAAGGCTAAATATAATGAACTTGCTGCTAGTGAACTGGCTAGACTCGAGGAGCTGAAGTCAGAGTCTGCAATGTTTAGAATGGCTAAGAGCTATAAACAGCTTTTGGATAAGGAATACGAGGAGTCTAGCGATACTGTAATCTCTGTTTTGGATGAGAATCAGAAGAACTATGAAGCTATGGTATTTCTTAAGGAGGAAAGCAGACTTACTATCGAGGATTATAGTAAGAAGGCTGAGGAGGGGACAGCTACTCCTGATCAGATGATGGAGCTATGCTGGTCATATTTTAGAACAGAAGATATGGACAGTGTGCTTAAGTGGATAGGTACATTTGAGCCAACTGAAGAGAAGTCATTTTCTTATTGTACGCTTTATGCCAGATCGTATCTTGCTAAGGAAAGATATGAAGAGGCAGAACCTTATTCAGATGAGTGGCTACT
>CACYQC010000035.1 GCA_902776395.1 uncultured Lachnospiraceae bacterium | reverse complement strand
TCTTCCCTTACAGGGTGAAGACGATCAGGATGGCAACGAACCCATAGAGGAGCTTGAAGTCCTTGAACATCATGGCGTCACGCAGGTTCTTTATGGAGAGATCGTATTGCTCGTCGGTCGAGAGCTGAGCGGTCACGTAGGCCACGGTCCTGTCCGCTCCGTCCAGCATGTGCTTGACTATCTCGTCCTGTGAGAAGCCGTCGTAGTAGCCTTGTGAATATGCTTCGTAAGTCTTGCGGTAGGCTGAGTTGGCGAAACCGGCTTCGTCTCCGGCCAGGGCCTGGTCGATGAAGTCAAAGACTGTCTCCCTATCTTCTTCAGTTTCTGTGTAGAAGTCTGAATCGCTCTGGAATTCAAGCGTTGTGGTGCCGTAGGTAAGGATGAAGTTGAGGAGGTCGCGCTCGGCCTTGGCCATGATTCTGTTCTCTTCTAACCTCGACAGACTATTGTCTACAGTCGAATTTTCGGCCGGAGTTGCCGCCGGGCTTAGGCCGTACTCAGCCGCAGCGGAGCGAGGATGGACTCGGCCGGGCTCGGACAGCCGTCCGGCAACAACGACTGCATCGGAAAGCAGATCCTTCACTACGTTCAGGATGACATTTTTTATTAGACAGTAAGAATTTCCTTAGTCTTAGCATCTACAAGCTTATCAATCTCAGCGATGAACTTGTCTGTAGCCTTCTGGATATCTTCTTCCTCTCCTGCGAGCTCATCATCAGAAAGCTCTCCTGCCTTGTTCTGCTTCTTAACAGCATCGTTAGCATCACGTCTAGCGTTACGAACTACAACCTTTGTGTCCTCGCCCTTCTTCTTGATATCCTTAGCGAGTTCCTTACGTCTCTCCTCTGTAAGTTCAGGGAAGTTAATGATAACGCTCTTTCCGTCGTTATTAGGTGTTACACCAAGATCTGATATCTGAATAGCTTTCTCTATCTCCTTAACCATAGAAGCCTCCCATGGTGTGATCATAAGAGTTCTAGCTTCAGGTACAGTAACATTAGCTACGCTCTGAAGATTTGTTGGTGTACCGTAGTACTCTACTGTAAGCTTATCAAGTATGTGTGGATTGGCACGTCCAGCTCTTATTGTAGCGTAGTCTGCTACTAAGTTATCAATTGCCTTCTGCATTTTCTCTTCATATGGTGTCATTGTTGTATCCTCCGATAATTATATTTGTTATTAAATATTCCTCGCTGCGCTCAGAATGACATTTATTTCCCTTTATCTATCTTTTTCCTAAACAGTTACAAGAGTTCCTATCTTCTCCCCATTAACTGCCTTTACTATTGAGTCTTCCTCGTTGAGACCAAAGAGGAGCATTGGCATCTTGTTCTCCATAGCGAGAACCGCTGATGCAAGATCTATAACTCCAAGCTTCTGATCAACGATATCTGACATCTTCATTGTGTCATATTTCTTGGCATTAGGATTGAGCTTTGGATCGCTGTCATATACTCCGTCAATTGCCTTAGCGGAAAGTATAGCATCACACTCAACCTCTATTGCTCTAAGTACTGCAGCCATATCTGTTGAGAAGTATGGATGACCTGTACCACCTGCGAAGAAAACTACCTCGCCAGCTTCCATAGCCTCTATAGCATTTGCTCTTACAAAGCCTTCTGTCACATCTCCTATCGCGTATGGAGAAGTAACTCTGCACTTCATTCCTTCTCTACGAAATGCATCTGCAGTATATATGCAGTTCATAACTGTAGCGAGCATTCCTATCTGGTCAGCCTTAACTCTATCCATTCCTTCAGAGCTTCTACCTCTCCAAAAGTTACCGCCGCCTATTACGATACATACCTGTATTCCTTTATCTACAATTTTCTTAACTTCCTTAGCAACTCTCATTACTTCCTCTTCTGAGAAACCATGATGCGCTTCTCCTGCAAGAGCTTCGCCACTAAGTTTTAGTAGTATTCTGTTAAATTCCATGTTGTCTCCTTTTTAATCATCCAGATTTTGAATACCTTCTTCAAAATACTGGTTAATATCTACACTTGCATAAACCTGCTGGCACATACCTTCTACAACTGCACCGCTACTAATCTGTACGGACTTAGACTTGATATTACCAACTATAACCGCCGTTGATCCAATCTCTACATCACCTGTTACATCTATATCACCCTTAATAGCACCTGATATAACAGCTGATTCTGCTTTTACATTACCGATAAGAACTGATCCAGCACTTACTCTGAGATGTCCAGAAAGAACTATCTCACCTTCTATATGAGCATTCTCAGTATATAGATCACCAGAGTCAATGTCACCATTTACTCTTCCACCAACAACCAGCTTGCCTGTACACTTGATATTTCCATCTACTCTTCCGAGCATTTCGATATCTCCGTCTACATCAATATCTCCGCTGATTCCAGTTCCTTTTGTGATATATGTTGTATTCTCACTCAGTCCTGTGAGTTCCTCGTCTCCTCTTATCTCATGCTCTAAGCTGCTCATTTGAACCTCCTTAGCAGTCTTGCTAGTCGTCTTCTTCTCAGTCTTTTTTTCGGTATTTTTCTCGATTGTTTTTTCAGTATCCTTCTCGGTTTTATTCTCAGTATCTATCTTAGTCTCTTTATTATCTGATTTATCTGAAGAAACTTCAGCTTCCTCTTTTACACTTTTAGTTTTTGAGTCCTTAGGTGCTACTTTAAGCTCCTTCACTTCCTCAGACTCGATTTCCTTTACTTCTTCTGACTCAAGCTCCTGTATCTCTTCCTCGATATCCTTATCCACCTGTTTCTTAAGGGTATCGGCTGACATTTCATCAGAAGCTACATTTTCTTCTTCCTGAGGCTTTGTATCAAAGCTCTTAACAGCCTCCGCAAAACTCTTTCGATACTTCTTCTTTGACCCCATAAATTATCCCTCTTTCAAAATTTGTTTGTTTCACAAATCGATACCTATTGTATCACAATTTATAATTTTTCACATCACTTTTACATATATTTTAAAGTTTGTTAATAACTTGTTCATATTTATAGTTTATATTTAAACCATAGATTTTTCATAACTCTCTCACCCTATGAAATAGTGTATACAAAAGCACCTCGTGAAAACGGGGTGCTTTTTCTTTGTACTGATTAATAAACAAGACATATTCATTCTACTCTACTCCATAATTCTATGTTTAACTTCTAGGAACTCTTCCACCTGTTTTTCTTCTGGTTCAGGAGACAGAAGGCTTACCACCATTATCATAAATACAGTAAATAGCATAGATGGTATAACCGAATTGATTCCGATAATATCACAAAGGGTTTCCTTAACCCCATTCCCGTCAAATATCGCAGCATATTTAAAAACTGGTACGCTGCCTAGTCCGACAATAAGCCCCGCCACGCAACCAAACTTATTCATTCTTTTCCATGCAAGAGACATAAATAGAGTTGGTGATATCGAGCAACCAAGAGCTCCTAGGAATACAAGGATAAGTCCAATAGACATATTTTTGATTCCCATAGCTATCATTGCTGTTATTATTCCTACGAAAACTGAAGTGATGATTATATTTCTCTTATCTTTTCTATGATCTACTCTGATAACTCTTCCGCAGCATATAATATCCTCATATAGCGACGTTATGATAGAGTGAAATGCCCCTTCGATAGCAGTAGCAAATCCCAGAACAATAACTATCATATATATGACCGCAGTCATCCTTCCTATCTGACCGATATTTCTAATCTGCTGAAACATAAGGCTGATATAATCCGAAACTGAATTAGTTATCTTGTTCGGATATAGCACTCCTCTGGAAATAGCCCCCAGACACGCAAGGCTCGCAAAGAATATAAATACATAGATAACTGTAATTATCTTGCCAACATTGATAGCAGCACCATCCTTCTCTGCAAAGAAAAGTCCAAGCATAAATGGCATACCAGATGCGAGTAGACCCATAGATATGAGAGATACATAATCAGAAGGCATAAGTGGTTTACCATCATGAAAGAGAATATTCATGTAGTCACTTACACTTCCTAGAATATCCATTTCCATCATATTTCTGATAAGTCTATTCAGTCCTATATCATAAAGCAGAAATACTACTAGCAGGATAACCCCTAGAAGCATTATGAGTGCCTTAAATCTAACCAGCTTCACAAATAGATCAAGACCGAATATTCCAACGAGGAGCGCGATGGCAAGAGACATCACGATAATTATAAACTCCTGAGGGAAACCTAAAACCTTATACAGAACTATAGCCGCTTCCTTCAGAACAAGAGCTGTTATAACAATAGGTATTACTATTATTTCTACCGCAGCAAGCAAACGTATAAAATATCCCTTCGCCCCAAATCTATACTCAAAAAAGCCTGGGAGCGTTACAATTCTCAGGCTTTTCTTCGAATATCTCATTAGTCTATAGGATTCAAAATTCCACACGATAAGAATGCAGATAGATACTCCAAGAAATTCCCAGAATATACCTGCACCAAATAGATATAAATAAAATGGTAAAATAACTGCACCAATAAAACCTGTCAGAAAAACAGTTGATGTAAGTCCGATTTCAATTGGTGAAGCGTCCCCCAGGGCAAACTTACGAATATACATTAGTCTCGGGTCTCCATTATTATCATATAATCGTCACATGAAATGCATCCGACTTCCTCTATCAGTTCATTGCTGACGCCTCTAGTCTCAGCAGCTGTAATATCAAGTCCTTCAGCATTATACTTAAAACCTTTTATACTTAGTCCCCTGGCCTTATCACCATAAGGAAGTATTGATATGTACTTACCGTAACATTCTGACGCGGAAAGTTGTACCTCTCCTCGCGCAACACGTATACGGTTATATCTGTCAATTATATACGCTTCTATCCCCGCATCATAGGCGAGACGAAGCATTCCTACACAGGCAAGGCTGTGATCCATTCTTCTTCCAGTACAGCCCAGCATGATTATCTCTTCTGGCGCAAGCGAAATGGCATATTTAAGAGCATGTTCTGTATCTGTGTCGTCTTTCACAGGATTAAGCTTCTCAAAATCAAGCTTAGATAAGATACCCTCTCTTTCCTCATCCGTTACAGAGTCAAAGTCTCCTATTGCTCTATCTATCTTGATCCCGTTCTCAAGAAGTATCAAGGTCCCTCTATCAATTCCTATAACATACGGGTTGTCTAGTCCGTTATATGCATTCTTAAGAACATCTATATCCAGTTCTCCACCTGCAACTAAAAGAATTTTCATTTCATCATCTCTAATAATCTTTTTGCATTTTCTTCAGTATTACCATCAAAAACAGCTGAGCCAGCAACTATCATATTTGCGCCAGCTTCAAGTATCTGACCAATGTTTTCTGTATTAACGCCGCCATCTACTTCGATATCGAAGCTAAGTCCTCTAGCCTCTCTCATCTTGACTGCTTCCCTAATCTTGTCATAGGACTCTTCTCTAAAGCTCTGACCGCCAAATCCTGGATAAACCGTCATGATCAGGAGAATATCTACAAGATCGAGTACATTTTCCACGCTACTAAGTGGCGTATCAGGACTAACTGCAACGCCCACACCTAAGCCTGACTCCTTTATCTGAAGCAGATCCTCTCTCAGATGATTTGTCGCCTCTGCATGAATAGTAATATCACTCATACCAAGGCTCACATAGGTATTTAGATACCTGATTGGGTCCTTAACCATCATATGAAGATCAAGCTTTGTATCAGGTATAGCCTTCTTTACATATTTAATAACAGGAGGTCCAAAGGATATATTCGGCACAAACAGGCCATCCATAACATCTACATGAATGGTGTCCACTCCTGCATTTACCACTTTCTTTAGTTCATCTTCCATATGACCGAAGTCAATTGATAGTATTGATGGAACAAGTATATTCACTACCACTTCCTCCTACTCTTAACATCGTTATATATATCCACGTAGCTATCATATCTTTCCTGAGATATCGTGCCCTCTTCGAGTTTTCCCTTCACTGCACAAGAAGGCTCTGCTATATGTACGCAGCCGGTATATTTACAGCTTTCATTCAGCCCCTCAAACTCCCTGATATAGTATCTAATATCATTCTCGTCGCTAACCATAAGCTCAATTGAACTGTAGCCTGGGGTATCAATGATAAATGTATCTTCAAAACCCGGAACCGGTATTATCTCCGTATGACGCGTTGTATTCTTTCCCTTACCTAGCTTCTTACTGATATCTCCCGTCTCACCATTATAGTCTGGTACTAGGCTATTGATGAGAGAGGATTTGCCAACTCCCGAAGGCCCTGAAAGAACAGTAATCTTTCCCTTAAGCAGCTCTCTTATCTCGTCATGACCTTTGCCATCTACATTAGATAGCTCTATCACCTTATATCCTGCATCGCTATAAATAGTCCTCAGTATATCCAGTTCGTCAGGATTATTCTTAAGAAGATCAACCTTGCTGAGAACTATACAGGTGTCCATCTCTTGCTTCTCCATATTTATTAGGTATCTATCGAGAAGCCCGGTATTCGGAACCGGATGAGCCACTGCAAAAATAACCAGTGCCTGATCTACATTTGCTACAGCAGGTCTGATCAGTTCATTCTGCCTATCCACTATATCAACCAGAAATGCCGTATGCTCCTGCTCGCTTATAACATCTATTTCTGCATAGTCACCAACCAGCGGTGTTATTCCTTGTTTCCTAAAAACACCTCTGGCTCTGGTCTCATAAACAACACCAGCGGCATCTACATAGTAGAAGCCGCCGATTCCTTTAATTATTCGTCCTCTTAATATCATATCTACTCATTCTGATAAGAAAGTGTCAGTGACTTGTTATAGCTTGCTGATACATCAGCACCATTTGCATCAACTACTGTAAATGATACTGTACCATTATTGTAACCAAGTCCACCAGCAGCACCATTAACATCAATCGTAGCTCCTGACTGTGTTGTTGTATATGCCAGGTGATATCCACCCTCATCGTTTATATATACATTTACTGTAACTGTACTAGCAGCAAGAGTCTCATCAGCAGTGGAAATACTTCCTGTAACTGTACCCTTATAAGACTTCTTCTCTGCTCCGTTACTGATTACAAAATCAACTGTAGTCTTCTCTTTAACTTCTGTATCTGCAGGTACGCTCTGTCTGATAACAAGGCCTGAGGCAACCTCTGAGTTAAACTCGTAAGATACATTTCCAGCTGTAAGTGTGTTAGATTCAAGAGCACCCTTAGCGGCTGACTCTGTAAGACCTGAAAGGTTAGGAACCTTAACTGTCTTCTCTTCCTTACCCTGACTGATATAGATAACTATTGTATCTCCAGCCTTTGCTTTCTTACCAGCAGCAGGATCAGTTGATATAGCCTTACCTTCTTCTATCTCATCATCAAACTTATAGGATCTGGTTGGCTTGAAGCCCTGCTTCTCAAGAGTTTCATAAGCAGCATCTTCATCCATTCCCTTAACATCAGCAACATCCAGCTCTGCAGCTCCTGCGCTGACTGTAATTATTATCTGTGCATCCTTTGCAACTTCTGTTCCAGCTTCTACATTCTGGCTGATAACATAGCCTTCTTTAACATCTGTAGAATTCTCCTGAACGAACTGGTAATTAGTAAATCCAGCTTCCTTCATATCCTTCTCTGCAGCCTTCTCACTCAGACCCACTACATCAACCATCTTGATCTTAGCTTCTTCTGTGGAAGCCTCTGTAGTTGCCTCTGTAGTCTTCTTCTCCTTGCTGCCAAAGCTGAACCAGCCCATCATGTTACCAACTACTACGAAAATGATAACAGCTACTATAACTGCTGCAGCAATACCACCTATCATTACAGCCTTTTCAAGCTTTGAATCTACATCTGACTCATCATCGTCATCGTATTCATCATCCATAGCATATCCGTCATCATCGTCGTCTATCTTCTTGAGACTACCCTTTCTAGCAGGACGCTCATCATAGAAATCCTCATCCTCCTGATTGAGAAGAGCCTCAATACGACTTCTATCAGGTCTAACCTCAGAACTCTCAGCCGCCTTTCCTGCAGCTTCCATTTCCTCGTCATAAGCCTTATTAGCGCTACCATTCTTGATCTTTTCCATATCCTCGTTGGTAAACTGCTGAGTAGGCGCTCCAGTAACTGTAGCTGGAGCTACGATTATATCTATGCTTGGGTTATCCTTAACTCTATTCAGATCCGCAATAAGTGCAGCAGCTGTCAGATATCTTCTCTCTGGCTTCTTCTGAGAAGCTTTAAGAATAATCTTCTCGAAGCTTGGGAATATATCAGGATATAGCTGTCTAGGCGGAATCATTTCATTCTGGATATGCATGAGCGCTATAGCTACATTTGTGTCTCCCTCAAAAGGAACCCTTCCTGTAACCATCTCATACATAGTAATACCAAGTGAATAGATATCACTTCTCTCATCACTATATCCACCTCTTGCCTGTTCAGGGGATATATAATGCACTGAACCTATTCCTGTAGTAGACATTGTAGTAGAAGTCGCAGCCTTTGCGATACCAAAGTCTGTAACCTTAATATTTCCACTCTTAGATACGATAATGTTCTGTGGCTTAATATCTCTATGAATTACATGATGCTCGTGAGCAGCCTCCAGACCAGAAGCTATCTGAATAGAGAAATCAATAGCCTGACTCATAGACAGACGGCCATTAAGATTGATATACTCCTTCAGAGTAATGCCTTCTACGAGCTCCATTACTATGAAATATCTTCCATCATCTTCACATACATCGTAAACGCTTACAATATTTGGATGTGTAAGTCCTGCAGATGACTGAGCCTCTGCACGGAACTTAGAAACAAAGTTTTGATCAGAACTATAATCAGACTTCAGCACCTTGATTGCTACAAATCTTTTAAGTCTTTCATCCTTTGCTCTGTAAACAGTGGACATTCCACCTGTTCCCACAACATCTATTATTTCATATCTATCATCTAGTATTGTTCCGGGTTTTAACATAACTTACCTCTCTATATCGAAATTATTATTACGGAAATGTTATCATTTCCACCATAATAATTGGCTCTGCTTATTAATGAAGAAACAGCCTGATCTAAAACCTGATTCTCCTGAACTATATCCTTTATCTCATCGTCTTCGACCATATTTGACAGGCCATCTGAACACATGAGTATCTTATCGCCTTCTTTAATATCCAGTTCAAAGAAGTCAGGCATAGCCTCATCCCTAGAGCCCATAGCTCTGGTGATAATGTTCTTCTCAGGATGATTTCGTCCCTTATTCCTCTCCAACTGTCCACTTCTTATAAGCTCTTCAACAAGGGAGTGATCCATAGTCACCTGTTTTATATCATCATTTATTATATATAATCTACTGTCGCCTATGTTGGCTACATACAGTTTATCGTCCATAATGACAGAGGCGACCATAGTGGTACCCATGCCCATCTTGTCTTTATCCTTCTCAGACTCCTTGTATAGCTCATTGCTAGCATATACCAGAGCCCTCCTAAGTAAGGAAATAGGATTTGCAACTGTCGACTTCGAAACAAAGTCAATCACAATGCTGATGGCATATCTGGACGCAAAGTCTCCAGCAGCGTGACCGCCCATTCCATCTGCAACAATATACAGATTAGGAAGTGGTCCTACTGGCTTATCGCTCACAAATATACTGTCCTGGTTATTATTTCGTTTTCTTCCCTTATCTGTCCTACCAGTGGAAACTAGTCTCATAAACCATACTTCCTTCTTAACTGTCCACAGGCAGCATCTATATTTCTGCCCATACCTCTCCTAATAGTAACATTAATTCGATATTTTTCAAGTATTTTCTTAAATCCTTCGACCTCCGTGGTCCCAGAAGCCTTGTAATCTCGCTCATCTACGGGATTTACTGGAATCAGATTAACATGGTATATTCCATGCTGTTCTCCCCTTGAATTATGCTCCTTCAGAAGCTTTCCAAGCTTTTCAGCACACTCAGCTGTATCATTAACCCCATTCATCAAGCTATATTCAATAGTTATACGCCTTCCTGTCTTATCAAAATAGTAGTCTGTCGCAGCAAGGGTCTCTTCTATCGTATACTGATTAGCAATAGGCATTATAGTTTTACGTAGCTCATCAGTAGGTGCATGTAATGAAAGTGCAAATGTCACTCCCAGCCCTTCATCTGCAAGTTTCTTTATGTTAG
This sequence comes from uncultured Lachnospiraceae bacterium, assembly GCA_902776395.1. Classification (GTDB taxonomy): domain Bacteria; phylum Bacillota; class Clostridia; order Lachnospirales; family Lachnospiraceae; genus Eubacterium_Q. Next base: position 3,305 of record CACYQC010000035.1, on the reverse strand, counting down.
GAACTATTCCACAAGAAGACACTGTAATATTCCTGATACTTAGATTGTAGCCCTCTTCACTTGTTATGATCCTAATAAATCTAATTAAGTTATCATAATTCTGGAAAGGTTCTCCTGTTCCCATGACTACGACGTTGGATACGAGTTTCTCACTACCATCAGCTTCACTAGCCAGTCCAAGCTCTATCTCTTCTTCTCTAACCTTATTAATAGCCATATATATCTGACCAAGCATTTCTCCTGCAGTCAGATTCCTTATACATCCTCCAATAGTCGATGCACAGAACTTACAGCCCATAGCACAGCCCGCCTGAGAAGATATACAAATAGAGTTACCATGTTTATACTTCATGAAGACCGTCTCTATCATCTGGCCATCTTCCATCTCGAAAAGGAACTTACGTGTTCCATCCTCATGATCCGTCTGATGTGTCACATACTTAACCGGTGTCAGATCCTTTTCTAGTTCCTCACGCATAGCCTTGGATATGTTTGTCATTTTCTCACACGAAGATACATGCTTCTTGTGAAGCCACTCGTATATCTGCTTAGCACGAAACTTAGGATAACCTTTCGCAATACAATATTCAGTTAATTCATTTAAATACTGACTTCTTATATCCATTTTCTAATTTATCCTACTACTATCTATCATTTCTAGAATATCTAATCTCTCTTTTGTCTCAAGACTATCTTCAAATGATTCAATGTATTCTACCAATTTATCAACTCTGATAACATCATATTGAAGAGATATATTATTTTTTATAAACAATTTGTTATTGCTAATCACCAGAACTGCATGAGCATTTACATTTTTATCCTTCAAAATGTTCTCTACTATCTCCTTCTCAGAACAAATCTGTTCTGTTGGTGATACAAGGTCTCTATTGATTTTATTTTTTCTAATGATCCACTTATCACCTGGATCTATAAATAACGAAGCTTGTGAATGCTCTCCATTCGACATACCAAAAGCTTTGGTTTCTAAACAGAACACTCCAGTTTTACCAACAATTAAATGATCTAATTCTTTCTTAGTATCTCCATATTTTAAAACAGGGCCATTGATAACAGCGAAGTGAAGATTGCTTAATTTACTAATCTCTTCTCTAACCACTTCCTCACCAGCATTACCAACTTCTTTTCTTCTATGCTCATCTTCATCGACTTTATTATTCTTAAGCTTACTGGCTCTTTCCTCATAATTAGGTCTATCTCCCACTCCTGTAACACCAATATTAATTAAGAACATTCTAAACTCTTCCTTTTTACTAATACTGATATTTGGATTTGGTATAACAACATTATAAAATATACCTTTTAGGTCTCCTTTTTCCTTCCCCAAAAATGTTCTACTTGTTATTTTTCCATTCTTCCTTCTTATATTTCCGCCTTTATATCGCTTTAAAAATGCAAAGAAACCATCAAATACGCTTTCACTACAATTAGTTCTAACTACACTTTTTCTCTGTTCAAATTCTCCAAGATTGACCCAATTATCATCATTTCTACTATATGAACCGTGATTATTATTTCTGAAAAAGCCGGTTCTAATAAGTATAATGACAATTATGCCAACGAAGACTAATACAACAAGTGCAATGTTTTCCATATTAGTTATCCCCTCTTGCTTCTATCTAGTTATTACACAATAATAGAAACCATCACTACCATCTATACCTTGGATAAATGTTCTCTCTTCAACAATCGTAAACTCAAAATTTTCTTCTAGGAACGCTCTAACCACCTCACCATTTTCTGTAGGATTTATCGTACAGGTTGAGAAACATATGCGACCGCCCTTCTTCACATATTTAGAAGCATTACGTAGTATTGTAAGTCCTTGTTCTGCAAGACTACTTAGTGATTCTGGTGTAACATGATACTTTATATCATTCTTACGTCCAATTATCCCAAGACCTGAGCATGGGACGTCGGCAATAATCACATCGAATTTTTCCTTATCTGAAGCTTCAAACAGCTTAGTATCTAGTATTGTTGCATCCTTTATTTCAAGGTTTATTCCTGGCATATATTTTCCATCTGAAGTTTTCGATGGAAGACCCAAACGCTGGCAGTTTTCCTCTATCTTACCAACCTTATTCTCTGATATATCTCTTGACACTAGCGTTGCTACATGACTATCATTTGTCGCCAGTTCATACGCCAGCATACTTTTTCCACCTGGAGACGCGCACATATCAAGTATCTTGTCACCTGGCTTTATACCAGCATGTTCCACTGTATATACAGAAGTCTCATCTTGGACTACGAATAGTCCTTCTTTATATCCTGGAAGTCGCCTGATTGAATCATAACCGCTAATACGAAGACATCTATCAGAGAGGATACCGTCCTTAACTATTACCCCCTTCTCTTCAAACAGCTTCTTCAATTCTTGTTTATTTGTCTTTAAAGAATTGATTCTTACAACTGTATCATGCTCCGCAAACTGATCCTCTAGAATAAGCTTAGCATTATCTTTTCCGAATTCTTTTACAAATAGATCACATAGCCACTGTGGAGTGGAATATCTAACATCCATTCTACTAACAAGCAGGCTATCTAGTTTCTTCTCTTCCTTCAGCGCCGCCACCTTACGAAGTACGGCATTTACATATCCTTCTCTTCCACTTAGTCCAATGGTTTTAACAAGCTTCACGGATTCGTCTATCGCCGCTCTATCCGGCACTGCTTCCATATATTTGATCTGATAGATTCCCATACGAAGAATTATCCTAGCGTTCACATCAGGAGCATTCTTCGAAAACTTATCAATGAGAAAATCAAGGGATATTTTTCTCTCGACAGTTCCTTCTACAAGTCTGGTTATAAAAGCTCTATCTCTTTTATCATTAAACTGCAAATGGCGAAGCGCCATATCGAGCACTTCGCCTACAAATACATCTTCAGATTCTATTTTCTTTAATATATCAAAAGAGAATTTTCTTGTATCCATTTGTTTACTGTCCTACAACCACTTTATAACCATTTAAAAATGCGACTGTGTCCATAGGCTTCTTGCCCTCTGGCTGAAGCTTCTTTATCTTGAGTCCCTTCTCACCGCATTTAATAACGAAATACTTCTTTGTTACTTCGCAAACTTTACCGACTGAAACTGAATCATCCAGCACATCAACAACTTCAGATTCTATTATCTTTAAGTTCTTATCCCCAAGAGTCATAAATGCACATGGCCATGGATATAGTCCTCTTACAAGTCTTTCTATCTCTACTGCAGGCTTATTCCAGTCGATTATTCCCATAGTTTTATCCAGCTTACCTGAGTAGCAGCTATCCTC
>CACYQC010000034.1 GCA_902776395.1 uncultured Lachnospiraceae bacterium | reverse complement strand
TAGAGTTCTTCAGGGTGAAAGCAGACTTGCGGACAATAACCTGGAGCTGGGTGTTCTAGAGATAGAAGTGCCACAGAGAAAGGCAGGAGATGAGTCTGTAGATGTTACTTATACATATGATATCAACTCAATCCTAGAAGTCGAAGCGAGAGTAATATCTACTGATAAGAAGTACCGAAAGATTATAAAGGGTCAGTATACTGAGATGACTGACGAAGAGATAGAAGAGCGTTTCAAGGAATTGGCATATCTGAAGGTTCCACCTAGAGAGCAGGAAGCAAACAAACTCATCCTGCTTCGAGCTGAGAGACTATACGAAGAGGCTCTCGGTATCGACCGTGAGGTTCTCGAGAATGAGGTTAGAAAGTTTGAGCTAGCTCTAGGTTCACAGGATAAGAGAATCATAGAGAAAGAACGTGAGAAGCTTAAAGAGTTCCTGGATAAGTGGGAGAATGAGTAGGCTGATAAAGTAGAAAAGAATTAGCTTAATAAAGGTTATTGAGTAATAAAAAAGGAAGTTTAAATCTGAGTGTATGATCTCAAATTTGAACTTCCTTTTAGTTTGTCTTAAATATGTTTATGAATCAGTGCTCGTCTTACTTTGTGAGGAGCTTGTTCATGTAGTCGTTAACTACACTATATCCATAATTCTTAGCTGTTGCCCAACCGATACCTACAGGATCTTCGTTGATTCCGAGGTTCTCAACACATGGACATGTTCCTCTCTTAACGTACTGGAATCTTACATCTACACAAGTCTTGTTAAGTGGAGCAGTACTTCCGTATGCCTTTAAGTGCTGTATCTGAGCTCTAACACCATTTCTGACTGAACCAAATCCATTTCCTGAAACACCATTTCCTGTTGCTCCAAGTCCTGCGAAGTTGTACTGTGTAATACTTACAGAACCACCAAATCTAAGGAATCCAGTCTCTTTCATAGCCTGTGCGAATGCAACCTCTGCTCTAACTCCCTCAGCAGCTGCTTCTTCGTAATAGATCTGGCAGAAGGCCTGAATAGTAGGAGCATCTGAATTCTTATAGAATGCAGGATATGGTGCGTTAGCATTAAAGTATCTTACCATCTGAGCTACATTTGTCTTAGATGTACCCATGATTGGTGTAAGGTTAGAAGATGTTGTTGGTGTAGTTGTATTAACCGATGTTGATGCTGCAGGAGTGCTTCCTGGAGTAGCTATTCGGTTTTCTTTCTTACCATACTTGATATAGTGCATATAGTACATTGGAAGGTTATTTCCATATGCATTTCTAAGATCACCATATCTATTCTTGTATGAATTTACTTCGAAGTTTGCACATGCCTGACGACCTTCCTTCATACCGTATGTTACGAAGTGCTGAATAGCGGCCTGGTCATTATTTCCGAAGGCTTTCTTCAGATCGCCATATTTGTTTATATAATAATCGAAGTTATATACATCACTGTAGTTTACACCGTTGTAAACAGTTGTTTTACTTGTTGAAGAGCTGGAAGAACTTGATGTGCTTGTAGAGCTCTTTGAAGCTGTGCTTGCTGGAGCAGAAGCATTTCCAGTTGCATCTCTGCCTTCTCTCTTACCGTAGTTAATGTAATGTAGGTAATAAGCTTTTGTATCGTTACCAAAGGCGTTTCTCAGATCACCGTATCTATTCTTGTAGGATGTAACATTGAAAGCTGGACTAGCCTGACGGCCTTCCTTCATACCGTATGTTACAAAGTGCTGAAGTGCGGCTTTGTCATTAGTACCAAAGGCGTTTCTAAGATCCCCATACTTATTAATGTAATAGTTGAAATCATATACTGCGCTATAGTTTACACCATTGAGTGTTGTGGCATATGAAGTTGAAGATGAAGTACTACTTGAAGCCTTGTTTGATGAAGATGAGGATGAAGCTGCAGGAGCGGCTGCTGTACCTGTGGCATTTCTTCCTTCCTTCTTTCCGTAATTGATATAGTGTAAATAGTAGGCTTTAAGGTTGTTGCCATAAGCGTTTCTAAGATCACCATATCTGTTCTTATAAGTTGTAACATTGAAGTTAGCACATGCCTGACGACCTTCGTTCATACCATATGTTACGAAGTGCTGAAGAGTTGCTTTGTCGTTTGTTCCGAAAGCTTTCTTCAAATCACCATATTTATTAATATAGTAATTATAATCATATACTGCACTATAGTTGATACCATTAAGTGTAGTTGCATAGTTAGCTTTTGTAGTTGTTGTGCTTGATGCAGCTGGTGTTGAAGAACTTGATGTAGGAACTGTAATAGTATTCTTACCATCTGTAGCTACACGTCCTTCCTTCTTACCATAGTTGAGGTAATGTAAATAGTAAGATTTCAGATTAGAACCATATGCATTTCTTAGGTCACCGTATCTGTTCTTGTAATAATTAACATCAAAGGATGCACTAGCACGTCTGCCTTCCTTCATTCCGAAAGTAAGGAAGTGCTCAAATGTTTTCATTTCATTGCCGCCAAATGCTTTCTTTACATCTGGGTTAGCTGCTAGGTAGTAGTCTTTGTTGTAAACAGGAGAGTAATCTAGTCCATTATATACTGTAATAGGACCAGAGCCTGATCCAAGTCCAAGGGCGTTAGCGATACCTCTTGCATCTGCCTGTCCAAGTGCCTGGAGCTGTGCGTCAGTTCTAAGGTAATTATTTGCGTCAGTTGTATTTGTCATAAATGCATGTTCAATAATAATCTGAGGAATATTATTGATCTTGCCGTTATATACTATTGAATAATAATCAGCTGCTGTTCCATCTGGATATCTTGTTCCGTTCTCAGAATTTCTTACAAGATTTCCCTTGTTAGGAAGGCCAAGAGCAGCGAGCTGCTTAAGGATTGCATTTCCTAAATTGTTTGTTTCGTGATATACGTATGAGTTGTAGTTGCTGTTAGCTACACATACAAGTGAACCTCTAACAGAAGAACTTCCTGCAGCATTATTGTGGAAGCTTATGAGGTAGCTAGCTCCAACGCTCTTAGCGTAATCGCTTAATCCACCAAGAGTATATGGTGAAACAGATGTTGTTCTTGTCATGTATAAAATAACGTTATCATACTTAGATAGTGCATCACGACAAGCGAGTGCTATCTTAAGGTTGATATCTCTTTCAACTAATCCATTAGCACAAGCTCCGGTGTCTCTACCACCGCTCTGTCCATGTCCTGGATCAAGAACGATAATAAATCCTTTTCTGTTAGCGTTTGTGGCGCCAAGAGTTGAGAATTCGTTTGTTGACATTGAAAGACCAGTCTCGCTATCTAATTCTTTAACTGTCTCTGCCTGAGCTACAAGTGAATCTGATTCGATAGAAGCTGAATCATCACCTGTAATAGCATCATAGTTACCGTTCTCAAGGTTCTGGATATCTTCCTCGCTATCTAGCTCAATCTTGATGAAGTCGCCCTCGTCAAGCTTCTGGAAGTCTTTATTTGTTACGTCTTCTACAGAAACTGCATCTGCCTCTGAATAATCCTCGTCAACAATCCAAAGAAGTGGATCAACATCTACTTCTTCATTGACACCGAATCTCAGGTCTGCTCCGATTTCGTCGAAGACAATTTCGTACTTGTTTCCTTCAACATAGTATTCAACGCTATCTACCTTGTATTCGCCAGCCTGTCCAGCTGAGAAGTAAGGGTCGAATACAATAGCTGTATCTTGAAGGATGGTAGCGCCTGCTTTGTAGGTGTTACCGTTATTTAAATTGGTATAGTTGAGAGCAGCTGACTCAATTACATCAGTAGTATCGCTTATATCAACCAGGATATACTGACTGCTTGGAGCAGTTACATAATCAGCTTCGATAACGGCATAATTGAATATACCATTCTCCTCGAGTGCATCTGTATCTGTTGCAGTATCTTCGTCAGATATAGATTCATCAACGACTGACTCCTCAGTTACCTCCTCTATTTTTTCGGATTCATTTTCCTGCGCATCTGTTGCTGTTGCTATGCCGGTTGTTGTGTCTGTCTCAGCAGCAAAAGCGGCATTGTTATATCCAGTAGTGATTATCATAAAGAATATGATAAGGATGGATATAAACTTTCTTGCTTTTCTAGAACTCATGCAAGCCTCCTCCATTTCAAATTAATATATATAAATATTTTTTGTCGATTGAAACTTATTCTATCATATAATTATGTCGACATCAACCCTTTTGTTACAAAATTGTTACAAAATTTTTAATATTTTTAACAATTTCCCCGAAAAAGCCCTAAAATTCACAAGATTTTCATAATAGTCCTCGAGTATTTCTTGTAACAAATTGGCGGGAATTGATATCTTGCGATAAATGTAAAAAAATATTGACAAGCGTTATATGTGAGGTTAATAATTTGCTTCAGTTGAATAAAGCGTAAACCATTGATGCGGAGATAACGCTGAGAGATGTGCATTACAGAGAGTGAGACATTTGATGAGAGTCTTGCAGTAACAGCTTAGCAAATGGACCGCAGAGGGCATGGTCAAATCCGAGCTCATATTGAGTGGTAGTTGGAGAGTATTCCATGACGTGAATCGAGCGTTAATCGAAAGAGATATAAATACGAATGTTGAGTATCTTGATGAGTGTGGTATTCTATTTATTTCTCTTTAATTGTTTTAGTATTAAAGAGATTTTTTATTTTAAGAATCCAAATTAAGGTGGCACCACGGAAATGATTTTCGTCCTTAGTCTAGTATCATACTGGGCTAAGGATTTTTTGTTTTTAAGCTGTTTTCATCAAGGGAAGTTGTAGAGGTATTAGGTATGGTGATTACAAAATTAGAAGAATTAAAAAAGTACGAAAAGGACTACTTAGTAGTTCCTGTTGCAAAGGAAATCCTTTCAGATACTGTAACCCCAATTGAGGTTATGAGACGTCTGAAAAATGTAAGCGAAAGGGTATTTATCCTAGAAAGTGTAGTGAATCAGACTTACACGGGACGATATACATTTCTGGGATATGCCCCTAAGCTTAGCCTCACGGTGAGAAATAATGAGGTTAATATAAACTATTTAAGAGAAGATGAAGCTGATAAAGAAAATGTGACTTTAGATAAGGCTGACCCCATGGAAAGCATAAATGAGCTCATGCAGCGATACACTAGTCCTAAGCTTCCGAATCTTCCAGGTTTCACAGGCGGACTTGTCGGATACTTTGCATTTGATTTCATCAAATATCAGGAGCCTGTCCTAAAGCTAATTCCTGGTGATGAAAAAGATACTGCAGATGCAGAGTTAATGCTTTTCGATAAATGCATCGCCTTTGATAATATCAAGCAGAAACTAATACTTATAGCTAATATTTCTACTCAGAATATGGCTGAAGGCTACGCAGAAGCATTAGCAGAGCTAGATGAGATGGAAAACCTTATCCTAAATGGGACTAAGAAAATCATTCCTAAAGGACGACTCCTGTCTGACTTTACTCCTAGACTTAGTAAAGAAGAGTATTGTGAGATGGTTGAAAAGGGTAAGCATCATATATTTGAAGGAGATATATTCCAAGTAGTCCTATCAAATAGGATGCAGGCAGAATATGCGGGAAGCCTTTTCGATACATATAGACAGCTAAGAACTTCGAATCCTTCTCCTTACATGTTCTACCTTGATATGGATGGAACAGAAATAGCGGGTGCTTCTCCGGAAACCTTAGTTAAGCTGGATGATGGAGATTTATATACATATCCACTAGCGGGTACAAGGCCAAGAGGAAAAACTCCAGAAGAGGATATGGCGCTAGAGGCAGAACTGCTGAAGGATGAGAAGGAACTGGCAGAACACAATATGTTAGTGGACCTCGGACGAAATGATCTCGGACGAATCAGCGATTTTGGAACTGTAGAAGTGGTCGATTACATGTCGGTGCTTAGGTACTCGCACGTAATGCACATAGGTTCTACTGTAAAGGGACGAATATCTGATAAATATTCTGCTATAGATGCTATAAGTACTGTTCTTCCGGCAGGTACCCTTTCAGGAGCTCCGAAGATAAGAGCGTGTGAGATCATAAATGATCTAGAGGGCTGCCGCAGAGGAATTTACGGAGGTGCCATTGGATATATAGATTTTAGTGGAAATATGGATACCTGTATAGCCATAAGATTTGCTGCTAAGAAGAATGATAAGGTAACTATTCAGAGCGGCGCTGGAATAGTGGCAGATAGTGTTCCTGAGAAGGAATATCAGGAGTGTCTCAACAAAGCACAGGCAGTTATAAATGCTATCAAAGAAGCAAATGAAATGTAGGAAAGAGAGGATAGAGAAATGGTTTTATTAATAGATAATTATGATAGCTTTTCCTACAATCTCTTTCAGTTGGTAGGCACAATCACACCAGATATAAAGGTAGTCAGAAATGACGAAATGAAAGTAGAGGAAATCGCACAATTAAACCCTTCACATATTATATTATCTCCAGGTCCCGGCAAGCCTTCGGACGCCGGAATCTGTGAGGATGTGGTAAGAGAATTTGCAGGTAAAATTCCAATTATGGGAGTATGTCTCGGCCATCAGGCAATATGCGAGGTTTACGGGGCAACAGTTACATATGCGAAGAGACTTATGCATGGCAAGTCATCTCTCTGTTCTATGGAACCAGATGTAGAGATTTTCAAAGGATTATATAAAGAAAATGAAAATGAAAAACTGGAAAAGTCTTCTATAAAGGTAGCTAGATATCATTCTTTATCTGCCAAGAAAGAAACTGTTCCTGAGGAACTTCAGGTTATAGCAGTCGCTGATGATGATGGAGAGATAATGGCAGTTAAGCATAGGGACTATAAGGTGTATGGACTTCAGTTCCATCCGGAATCAATCCTTACTCCAGACGGTATACAGATACTGAAGAATTTCCTTTCTGTAAGCAAATAAAAAGAGAATCCAGAAGGGGTAATAGAAAAATAAATACAAAAATATAAAAGATACAAGAAAATAAAAAAGCTTAATAATGATCGAGGAGGTACATTAAAATGATCAAGGAAGCAATCGAGAAAATAGTAAACAAGCAGGACCTTACATATGATGAGGCCTACACAGTAATGAACGAAATTATGAGTGGCGAGACAAGCCCTACACAGAATGCGGCATTTCTATCAGCGCTTTCTACTAAGAGTGCAAAGGCAGAAACTACTGATGAAATAGCTGGTTGTGCAGCTGCCATGAGAGCGCATGCTATCCCAGTTGAGACAGGAATGGATATCTTTGAAATAGTTGGAACTGGTGGAGACAACGCACAGAGCTTCAACATATCAACTACATCTGCGCTTATTGCCGCAGCGGGTGGCATGAAGGTTGCTAAGCATGGTAACAGAGCTGCTTCATCAAAGTGTGGAACTGCTGACTGCCTTGAGGCGCTAGGCGTAAATATAGAGCAGGATCCCGACAAATGTATAGAGCTTCTGAAGGAAGTTGGAATGTGCTTCTTCTTTGCTCAGAAATATCATACTTCTATGAAATATGTTGGCGCCATTCGTAGAGAGCTTGGATTCAGAACGGTATTCAATATTCTTGGACCTTTGACTAATCCTGGAAAGCCTAGTAGAATGCTTCTTGGCGTTTATGACGAATACCTAGTTGAACCTCTAGCTCAGGTTCTTGTGAACCTTGGTGTTAAGAAGGGAATGGTAGTATTCGGTCAGGATAAGTTAGATGAGATATCTCTTAGCTCACCAACAACTATATGTGAGATTAAGGATGGATGGTATAGAACAACTGTTATCCGCCCTGAAGACTTCGGATTTGAGACTTGTGATAAGTCAGAACTTGTTGGTGGTACACCAGAAGAAAATGCGGCAATTACTAGAGCTATTCTTTCTGGAGAGGAGAGAGGAGCAAAGAGAAATGCAACTCTTATGAATGCAGGTGCTGCGCTTTACATAGGAGAAAAGGCTGATTCATTAGCTGACGGTATAAAGCTTGCTGCAGAGATAATCGAGTCAGGAAAAGCTATCGAAACACTCGATAAATTTATAGAACTCAGTAACAAGTAGTAATATTAAAAGAATACTAATAATATTTCCGAAACTAATTAAAGAGGAATATTCATATGATATTAGATGAACTCGCATCCTTAACAAGGACAAGGATAGAAAAACAGAAAAAAGAAGTTAGTATGGAAGATATCCGCAGGGAAGCAGAGCTTATCGCGGCTAGAGAAATGGAGGTTCAAGAATTCGATTATCCTTTCGAAGCAGCACTTAGTAAACCAGGCCTATCTATTATTTCAGAAGTAAAGAAGGCTTCTCCATCCAAGGGCGTTATCGCAGAAGATTTCCCTTATTTGGAAATAGCTAAGGAATACGAAGCGAGTGGAGCGGATGCTATATCCTGTCTAACCGAACCTGATAGATTTAAGGGAAGTGATAAATATCTGAAGGATATAGTGAAGGAAGTAAGCATTCCTGTTCTCAGAAAGGATTTCACTATTGATCCGTATATGATATATCAGGCGAAAGTTATGGGGGCTTCAGCGGTGCTTCTCATTGCAGCTATTCTCACTGATGAAGAGCTAAAAAGCTTCTATGAGATAGCGGATACACTTGGAATGTCTTGTCTCTTTGAGGCACATGATGAGGAAGAACTTAAGAAGTGCCTTGCGGCGGGAGCGAGAATAGTTGGCGTTAATAACAGAAATCTGAAGGATTTCTCCGTAGATATAAATAATAGTATTAGGTTGCGTGAACTAGTTCCAAAGAATATAATCTTTGTGTCCGAGAGCGGAATCATGGCTCCAGAGGATGTGAAAGCTTTAAAAGAAAATGGAACTGATGCGGTACTTATTGGAGAGATGTTAATGAGAAGCAACTCGAAGACGGAGCTTATTCAAACTTTGAAGAACAATAGGTGAAGGTTGTTTTGATGGATACAAAGAATCATAAAATGAGGAGAAAAAATATGTCAGAAGGAAGATTTGGAGAATTCGGTGGACAGTATATACCTGAGACACTGATGAATGAGATTCATAAGCTAGAGAAGGCTTATGAACATTATAAAAATGATCCTGAATTCGTAGCTGAACTGGATGAGCTTAACAGAAACTATGCTGGTCGCCCATCCCTTTTATACTACGCAGATAAAATGACTCGTGATCTAGGAGGCGCTAAGATCTATCTCAAGAGAGAGGATCTGAACCATACGGGCTCTCATAAGATAAATAATGTCTTAGGTCAGGTTCTTCTGGCTAAGAAGATGGGCAAGACAAGAGTTATTGCTGAAACTGGAGCGGGACAGCACGGAGTTGCGACAGCTACAGCTGCTGCACTTATGGATATGGAATGCGAGATATTCATGGGTGAGGAAGACACTAAGCGTCAGGCGCTAAATGTGTTCAGAATGGAACTTCTTGGAGCTAAGGTTCATGCAGTTAAAACCGGAACAAAGGTTCTGAAGGATGCTGTAAATGAGGCGATGAGAGAATGGGTTAGCCGAGTAGATGATACATTATACGTTCTTGGTTCTGTTATGGGACCACATCCATTCCCAACTATTGTAAGGGATTTCCAGTCTGTTATCAGCAAGGAAAGTAGACAGCAGATTCTAGAGGCCGAGGGCAAGCTTCCAGACGTAGTAATAGCCTGCGTAGGTGGCGGTAGTAATGCCATTGGATCCTTCTACGAATATATAAAGGATGATGGAGTTCGACTAATCGGATGTGAGGCGGCAGGACTTGGAGTGGATAATCCTAAAAATGCGGCAACTATGGCAAATGGTTCAATGGGAATCTTCCATGGTATGAAGTCTCTATTTTGCCAGGATGAATATGGTCAGATAGCTCCTGTTTATTCCATATCAGCAGGACTTGATTATCCAGGAATAGGACCTGAACATGCATATCTTGCATCTACAGGAAGAGCGGAGTATGTTCCTATTACTGATGATGAGGCGGTTGAAGCGTTTGAGTATCTATCAAGAACTGAGGGAATCATCCCGGCTATCGAAAGTAGTCACGCGGTAGCACACGTGCTGAAGATTGCGCCTAAGATGCCAAAGGATAGCATAATTGTATGTACTATTTCAGGTCGTGGTGATAAGGATGTGGCAGCGATAGCGCGTTATCGTGGAGTTGACATTTACGAATAATCTTTTGAATTATGTGAATATATCTATATAAGAGGTAGAACATATGAGTAATATATATAAAGCATTTGAAAATAAGAAAGCATTTATAGCTTTTCTGACTGCTGGAGATCCAGACTTCGAAACTAGTGTTAAGAACTTCAAAGCTGTAGCAGAGGCAGGAGCGGATCTTATCGAGATTGGAATTCCTTTTTCGGATCCAATAGCAGAAGGACCTGTTATTCAGGAGGCTGATATAAGAGCTCTTGAGGCAGGAATGACTACAGATAAGGTGTTCGAACTGTTAAAGGAAGTTAGAAAAGACGTAGATATCCCAATAGTCTTTATGACTTATGCAAATCCAGTTTTTCACTACGGAGCTGATAGATTCTTTAAGAATGCATCAGAAGCGGGCGCGGACGGAATCATCATCCCAGATTGTCCCTTTGAAGAGAGACATGAGTTTGATGAAGTAGCGGCAAAGTATGGAATGGACTTCATTTCAATGATCGCACCTACTAGTGAGGACAGAATAAAGGAGATAGCCGCTCAGGCTAAAGGCTTCATTTATGTAGTTTCATCTCTTGGTGTAACAGGTGTGAGAAGTGAGATAAAGACAGATCTTGAGTCTATAATAAAGCTGATCAAGGAAGCGACTGATACACCTGCAGCTATAGGCTTTGGAATTAGTACTCCGGAGCAGGCAGCTAAAATGTCGAAGGTGGCAGATGGAGTTATAGTAGGTTCAGCGATGGTAAGAATAGTAGCTAGTGAAGGAGCAAATGCTCCAGAGAAGCTAGCTGAGTATGTGAAAAATATGAAGGCAGGGATGTAATCCTCCAGCCTAAATAGTAAACTAAGAATAATTAAATGAAAGTCGAAAGATAACATAGAAAAAAGCTCGTAGTGATAATCGCTACGAGCTTCTCTTATTATAGGAGAGTTTCTCAACTAATAGTATTCTAATAATATCCTAATGGATTGACATATGAGCCGCCCACCATTACTGCAAAGTGGAGATGAGGACCAGTGGATATTCCTGTGCTTCCTACATATCCAACAGTCTGTCCAGCGCTTACGCTAGAACCCTGGCTAACTGCAAAGCCTGAAAGGTGCATATAAAGGGTTGATAATCCATTTCCATGATCGATGATAACTGTATTACCACCGCCAGAGAACCAACCTGTATAGGATACGACACCATCTGCTGCTGCAAGAGCTCCTGAACCATAAGAAGCGCCGATATCGATTCCTCTATGATAGGATGAAGCACCAGCTGTAGGTGAGGTTCTTGGTCCATAATATGATGTAATAGTTCTAGTGTAACTTGGCCATATGAAACCGCTTCCTGAATAGGAAGGAAGTGTCTGAGCTGGAACAGTTTCTGTAACTTCCTTAGTAACAGTCTTTGTTTCCTGCTTCTGAGGTGTAGCATCTGTTGATGATGCTGTTGAAGCTGGTGTCTCAACTGGAACTTCAACAGTTACTGTTCTTGTAACTGTTTGTTCAGCAGCGGCACGTCTTGCACTAGCGGCAGCTACGATAGCAGCTATCTGTGCATCCTGCTGAGCCTCAATTGCATTCATCTGTTCTATAGTATATTCTGTGGCTGCAATATCAAGATTGTACTCCTTGAGTGTAGCCAGCTTACCGTCCTGAATTACCTGAAGAGCGCCCTGCTCACCTTCGGCTTCTTCCTTAAGGGAAGCAACCTCGCTAAGGTTATCTGAAATAGTAGCCTTATATTCGGAAATGCTCTTCTCAATCTCAAGCAGATCATTTAACTGCTTCTGATCGTAGCCTGAAACCTGTGATACATACTCTGACTGATTAATAACGTTATCATAATCCTTGATAGATACGAGCGCGTCAATATAATCAGCGTCGCCATTCTCATAAGCGAACTGAATACGTTCCTTCATAGCCTCATACTGATTAGCTTCAGCTATGTATGCCATCTGAAGCTCGTTCTCAGCCACGCTTGCCTTTGCCTGAAGAGTGTTGCTCTTTCCCTGAAGCTCTCTGATAGTTCCTTCATAGCTTGTTATTTCCTTATCAAGATCTTCGATAAGCTCCATAACATCCTTCTTGTCGGACTCAAGCTTCGCGAGCTTAGACTGAGCATCCTTCTTCTTCTGCTGAGCATCAGCCTTCTTAGCTTCTGCATCGGACATCTCGTCTGCATAGACAATATTAGTGGTAGCAAGTGGTATAGGAGATGCTGCGAGGAGCATTGCTCCAACCATCACTGCACTGATAGTTTTTTTCAGATTATATCTCATAATATCTTCTCCCCAAGATTTGGTTTACCATAATCGCATAAGAAGTTTACCATAAATTTTTCGTTATGTATACTGCAAATCGATTATATATCAAAAAAAATATATTTGCAACGAAAAATTAACAAATTTGTAACAATTTTTTGATTTTTTTGAAACAATAAGTTTACGTAAAAATTGATTGTGGCTTCAAAGGCCGAACTATCTTTATCCTTTTATTTAAAATGCATTTGTGTTATGATTGCAAAGTACCATGAAAAATCGGAGGGGAATGATGAAGTGGGCATTTCTGATCTTTGTGATCGTAGTACTGATAGCGGCATATTTATTCATTTATCTAACTGTTAAGATAAATGGAATGGAAGCTGAGATCAGAGATAAAAGCTCTGAAATAGACGGTAATCTATGGGATAGAGCTTTTCAGCTTAGCAAGCTTGCTGAGATAATTAAAGGTAAGGGTATAGAAACTGATATGGATGTTCTGGATGTGAATACATTTGGACTTGGAATGTCAGTTACAATGCAGGCGGTTAATTCAGAGAAGATGGATGGATCTGATGTTAAGCTCCGTGAGATATTAAAAGAGCATGAAGATCTTAAAGAAGAAGAGGATTTTGCGACTCATCTCCAGAAGTTTAATAATTCTCGAGCTGAACTGATGAAGTCAAGCCTTGCATATAATAAATGCGTAAATAAGTTCAATTCTTATACATCGAATTTCCCTGCAAATATAATAATGATTTTTCATAAGAAACAGAGCAAGGGTAATTTTGCATATTATTTTAGAGACCTTGAAGCTAGCGAGGCACCTGCTAAGGCAGAGAGCGAATAATATAATAAAGTATAAATAATAGTCTTCATTTGTTGAGGACTATTTTTTTGATTTTAATTTATGTTTCTAATTATTAAATTTGTTTCATATCTAATATGATGCAATTAATATGAAATATTTTGCTATATTATCTTGAAAATGTTAAAATTATCGACGTAGTGGTTTTTATCACGAGGAGGGTGAAAATGGATAAAGAGAAAAAGGGTACTTCCCCTAAGATGGTTATAGGTATCGTATGTGGTGTGCTTGCGTTACTTGGAATAATTGCAGTTGGAGTTATATATCTTTTTATGGGTAAAAAGAATGAGGAAGCATCTGAGGTGACAACAGAGGTTGTGGCGGACTCAAAAGAGGAAGA
>CACYQC010000033.1 GCA_902776395.1 uncultured Lachnospiraceae bacterium | reverse complement strand
GATAGTAACTGACATATAAATGGAGCAATTGGAATAATCAGTGCAGGTGTGAGCTTAAGTCCAGGTGCTTCAGATAAGTTAATACCAAAAATAAAATGATTAACTCTATTTATTTGGTCACTATTCTGAGCTATAAGATTTGCAACTTCTGGATTAGATGAAAATGCACTAGCAACTTTACCTAATAAAGATTCATTACATCTATAAAGTACATCTATAACACTATTAAGTGATTCTAATCCTTTACCTGAAGCAGCATCTGTAGATGTAGCAAATTCAACAAGCTTAGTTGTAAGTCTTGGAATCTTGTTACCATCTATAAAGTCAGACATTATCTTGTAACCATTGTCTGTCTTCATAATAGCCTGAGCTATTGGTTCATAAAGAGCTTTTACCTTTGGTACATAAGCAGGAATATTCTGAATAACGTTATACAGACCAATAAATACAGGGAACTGAATAAGTGATGTTATACAACCCTGAGTCATCTTGATACCGTACTTTTCCTGTAACTCACGAGTTTCCTGCTGCTGGGCAAGCATAGATTCCTGATCCTTCTTACCCTTATATTTCTTAGTAATCTTATTAAATTCAGGTCTAAGGAACTGCTGAATCTTAGAAGATCTAGTTGTTTTCAGGTTAAATGGAAAAAGTAGAAGTCTTATAATTACAGTAAAAACAACAATACTGAGAGCTATAGACTCTATTCCCATACCATTAAACAGAGTATAGATGGCATTAAAAAGAAGACCAAGTAGTTTAGTAACCGGTCCCATAATAATACCAGTATTCTGTGTTAGTATCATTTTTTTCTCCTCTACGGAACAGGATCATATCCACCATGATTAAAAGGATTGCATCTAAGTAATCTCCAAATAGTAAGAAGAGTTCCTTTAAAAAAACCATGCTTCTGATATGCTTCTATAGCATATTCCGAACAAGTAGGATAAAAGATGCATGTACTATGTCCTTTTAGGTGAGATAAATGTTTCCTATAGAATTTGATCAAAGCTATACAAATATTCTTCATAATAAATAACTATTTGATAATATTATGCTTTCGACATAAGTGTAGGAAAGCACTTTCTATTTCTTGAAAGCTCTTTCCTTTGGCAGTATGTCTTGCTACAACAATAATGTCATAGCCTTCCTTAATATTATCCACATTCAATCTGTAGCTTTCTTTTATAAGACGCTTTATTCTATGTCTTATAACACTATTACCGACCTTTTTACTCACAGAGATTCCAATTCTACTGTACGCCTGGTCTGCAGGTAGAACGTACATCACTAAATATTTATTTGCCAACGATTTTCTGTGGTTATACACCTGGCTAAACTCTCTGGAGTTTTTTAATGAAATAATACTATTCATATTAATTTGAATTATGCTGTAAGAGATTTTCTACCCTTAGCACGTCTAGCTGATAAAACCTTACGTCCATTAGCTGTACTCATTCTCTTTCTGAAACCATGAACCTTAGATCTTGATCTCTTCTTTGGCTGAAATGTCATCTTCATAATTTTTTCTTCCTTTCTATATATGATATATTCTGCCCTGAAAAGAGGGCAAATCTACAATATTATATTTTTTATATATATAAAAGTCAAGCAAATTAAAGGTTTTATAAAGAATTTATCAACAATTATTAAATTCTTAATTTTATTTTGTTGACATAATTTATCAACATTTTGTGAATAAATTGTTGATAACCTCCTTATATTTTGTTTATTTATTGTTTTAATTTGAAAAATTATGGCTAAACTATTTACTTTTCCACATAAAAAATAATAAACACTTTTTTCCACATAATTGACATAAAGCATAATTTTTAGACTGTCTTTTAACCTTGAGAATATTGCTCTTTTGTAGTAGAATATAGAAGTGCATTTTTGCCCTTCTAGGAGGCTCAAATTTGCATTTAAAATTAATTTTTATAATTTTTATATATAGAAGCAAATGATGGGGTTAATATTTCAATGAAAGATCAAATAATAAATAACTGGGATAGTATTTTAAACACTCTAGAAACTCACTATGATGTATCCAAGATAATTATTGAAACCTGGATTCGTCCGCTGAGCATATATGAGGTAAAGAATAATACTATCTATTTTTATGTTGATGAGAAGAGAGGAAAGCATGGCGTAGATTATCTACATAATAAAGGATACGATATGTTTCTTCTATCATCTATAAGAGAGTTCTTTAATGATCCAACAATTGAACTAATTATAGATGAAAAATACAAATTTGTAGTCGATAGTGATGATAAATCTACTATTAATATACATGATCAGGGACCATATAGTGCAGACTACTATCAGGCTGTAAAAAAGAGTAACCTCGATCCTATGTATACCTTTGAGAATTTTGTCATTGGTGAAAGTAATAGACATGCTTATGCTACATGTACTGCAGTTGCAGATCTTCCAAGCCAGGATGCACTTAATCCTTTATTCCTTTATGGAGGCTCAGGACTTGGCAAGACACATCTTATTCAGTCTATTGCACATTTTATTCTGCAGCATAATCCTTCTATGAATGTACTATATGCATCCTCAGAGAGATTTACTAATGATATCATCACTGCTATTCAGAAGAATAAGACAGAAGAATTCAGA
The DNA here is from genome assembly GCA_902776395.1 of uncultured Lachnospiraceae bacterium. Classification (GTDB taxonomy): domain Bacteria; phylum Bacillota; class Clostridia; order Lachnospirales; family Lachnospiraceae; genus Eubacterium_Q. The sequence goes on along the minus strand of CACYQC010000033.1, from coordinate 11,110 downwards.
AATATATATAGACAGGTAGATGTACTTATAATAGATGATATTCAGGAAATTATTGGTAAAGAGAGAACCCAGCAAGAGTTCTTCAACACCTTTAACTTCCTATATGAAGCAAAGAAGCAGATTATACTATCCTCAGATAGACCACCAAAAGAAATAAAAGAGCTGAATGAAAGACTTCGTTCAAGATTCGAGTGGGGAGTTCCTATTGATATTCAGGCTCCTGACTATGAAACACGTATGGCTATCCTTAGAAATAAGGCTGAAAAAGGTGGAATGAATAATATTCCAGAAGAAGTCTTAGTTTATATCGCTGAAAATATAGTATCTAATGTAAGAGAACTTGAAGGAGCACTTAATAAACTGAGTGTTTATACAAAACTTAGCAACGAAGACCTTACAATAGATTTAGCAAAAGAAACACTTAGAGATCTGATATCAAAGGATACAGATAAAAATATTACTCCAGATGATATCTTATCAACAGTTTCTGAACACTTAAATGTTAGTATCCCAGATATTCAGTCGATAAAAAGAAGCAAAGATATAGCTATTGCAAGACAGACTGTAATGTATCTATGCCGCACACTTACTGATAAAAGCTTACAATCTATAGGTGAAGCAGTTGGCGGAAAGGATCATGCAACAGTTTATAATGGAATAAAGAGAATAGAAGACAAAATTAAGAACGATCCACAGTTTGAATCAACCTTAAATGTCATTATAAACAAGCTTAATCCACAACAATAAAAATCTAAAAACATCGATATGAAAGAATTATAAACAATAAAATTTGGCTGTATTACTAAGTTTAAGGCCTATTTCAACATATCAACACACACTACTATTACTACTACTAAAATTATTTATATATTAATAGTGAGATGAAAGCCGAAAGGAGCATTTTCAAAAATGAGAATCAAATGTAAGAAGCAAACATTGTTAGCAGGACTTAATACAGTATCAAAAGCTGTAGCAACTAAAACTGTTAAACCAATATTAGAATGTATTCTTCTAGAAGCACATAATGGAGAGCTTAAGCTAACTGCTAATAATCTTAATCTTGGAATAGAAACATTTATTGAATGTACTATTCTTGAAGAAGGAACAATTGCACTTAATTCAAAGCTATTTACTGATATTATTAGAAAGATGCAGGATAGCGATATAGATATTGAATCAAGTAATGATTATAAAACAACTATCATATGTGAGAAGTCTAGATATGATATTCCTTGTTGGTCAGGGGAAGAATTCCCTGAGCTTATGTCTGTTAATAAAGAGAAGAGTATTGTTATATCTCAGCTTGGACTTAAGGATATCATCAGACAGACAATCTTCTCAGTTTCAGATAATGAGAATTCAAAGCTTATGAGTGGTGAACTTTTCGAAGTTAAGGATAATGTTCTATCAGTTGTTTCTCTTGATGGACATAGAATATCAATGAGAAAGATTAATCTTAAGGATGATAATTCTGATGTATCAGCTGTTGTTCCTGGAAAAACACTTCAGGAAATCAGCAAGATAATAAATGGTGATGCTGAAGAGGATGTAATCATTTACTTCGCTGATAAGAATATGAGCTTTGAGTTTGGAAAGACCAGAGTTGTTTCAAGACTTATCGAGGGAGAGTATTTCAAAATAGCTCACATGCTTTCAATGGATACATCTCTTATGGTTAAGGCTAATAGAAGTGAACTTATTGGATGTATAGATAGAGCATCTCTTCTTATTCAGGAGACAGATAAGAAGCCAATTATTGTAAGTGTTAAGAATGATAATAATCTGTATATCAAGCTTGATACAAATATGGGATCTATCAAAGAGGAGATGGAGATAGAGAAAGAAGGAAATGAGATAGTTATTGGTTTTAATCCTTCCTTCATTATGGATGCACTTAGAGTAATTGATGATGATAAAGTAAATATTTATATGAATGATTCAAAGAGTCCTTGTATCATTAAGGATAATGACAATACATTTACTTATATCATACTTCCAATAAATATTAATCCAGACGCATATTAAGGAATAATTATGATTACTATTAATTTAAGAGAAGGCGAAGAATATATAAAGCTTGGTCAGGCAATGAAAAAAGCTGGACTTGTTGGTTCAGGAGTTGATGCCAAGGTTATTATTCAGGACGGCCTTGTCAAAGTAAATGGCGAAGTAGATACTCGTCGAGGTAAAAAGCTTTATAAAGGTGATACCTTTGAATATGACAACAATGTAGTAAAGGTAGAAGATTAAGTAAATGTATGTTGAAACGCTGGCATTAAGAAATTTCAGAAATTATGAAGCCTTAGATATTATTTTTAGTGATAAGATAAATATTCTGTATGGCGATAATGCACAGGGTAAAACAAATATACTTGAATCTATATATTTATCAGCTACTACAAGATCTCATAAAAGAGCAAAAGAAAAAGATATTATAAGATTTGGTGAAGAGGAATCTCATATCAGACTTAATATCAAGAAAAGAGATGTTGGTCATAGAATAGATGTTCATTTAAAAAAGATTGGTAATAAAGGAATAGCAATAGATGGTATTCCTATTAAAAAATCAACAGAGCTTTTTGGACTTATAAATATAATCATTTTCTCTCCAGAAGATCTATCGGTTGTAAAGAGCAGCCCAGGTGAGAGAAGAAGATTTATGGATATGGAGATATGTCAGCTAAGTCGTATCTACTATAGCAATCTGTCGAAATATAATAAAATTCTTGATCAGAGAAATAATACCTTAAAGCAGATAGCCTATAGGAATGGCGTCGAAGATGTATTAGATGTTTGGGATGATCAGTTAGTTGATGTAGGTAGTTCTATTATAAAAGAACGTCAGAATTTCATTAACATGCTTAATGAAGTTATTAAAGAAATACATAAGAATCTGACTTCTGAAGGCGAAGAAATAGAACTTAAATATGAACCAAATGTTGAATCTGATAATTTTGCTGATGTTCTCAAAGAAAAAAGAAATATAGATATAAAAAATACTACTACTATGAGCGGTCCTCATAGAGATGATTTTGGAATATTTATAAATAATGTCGATGTGAGAAAGTATGGTTCTCAGGGACAACAAAGAACAGCAGCTCTTTCTCTTAAGCTTGCAGAAATAGAATTAGTTAAAAAAATAATCAATGATAATCCTATACTTCTGCTGGATGATGTAATGTCGGAGCTGGATTCTAAGAGAAGAGAAGCGCTTTTAAATAGTATAAAGGATATTCAGACAATTATTACCTGTACAGGATATGATGATTTTATTAAGCAGAGAATAAATGTCGATAAAATATATAAAATATCTAATGGAAAAATAGTGTAGATATAAGGAGAATATGATGAGTGAATCATTAAATAACCCTGAAGTTAAAAATGAGGAAAACTACGAAGTATCTTCCGAATATGGTGCTGACCAGATTCAGATACTTGAAGGTCTTGAGGCAGTTAGAAAAAGACCAGGAATGTACATTGGTAGTACCTCAACTAGAGGTCTTCATCACTTGGTTTATGAGATAGTTGATAACTCTGTTGATGAAGCGCTAGCTGGATTCTGCAAGAACATTCAGGTTTTCATTAATGAAGACAATTCGATAACAGTAATTGATGATGGACGTGGTATCCCTGTTGGTATTCAGGAGAAAACTGGTCGTCCTGCAGTTGAGGTTGTATTTACAGTGCTTCACGCTGGAGGTAAGTTCGGCGGTGGCGGATACAAGGTTTCAGGTGGTCTTCATGGAGTTGGTTCATCTGTCGTAAATGCTCTATCTGATTGGCTTGAAGTTGAAGTATCTCGTGATGGAAAGATTCATAAACAGAGATATGAAAGAGGAAATATCAGCTATGATCTAAAGGTTATAGGTGAGACTGAGACTCCTGATAAGACAGGAACAAAGGTAACATTTAAGCCAGATGCTACTATTTTCGATGATGTAATCTATGATTATGATACCCTGAGAGTAAGACTTCGTGAGACAGCATTTCTTACTAAGGGACTAAGAATATCACTTACTGATCTTCGTCCTCCTGTTAAAAAGGAAGAGGAAACAGATGAGGAGTTCAAGGAAAGGTCAGAAGGCTGGGAGCCTAAATCAGAGACCTTCCACTATGAGGGTGGTATCAAAGAATTTGTTACTTACCTAAATAGACACAAGACAACTATTTACGATAAGGTCATCTACTGCGAAGGAACAAGAGATAATATCTATGTTGAGGTTGCACTTCAGCATAACAACTCTTATTCAGAGATGGTTAATAGTTTCGTTAATAATATTATTACACCTGAAGGTGGTATGCACCTTACAGGATTTAGGTCAGCGATGACTAAGGTCTTCAATGACTATGCTAGAAATAATAAGCTTCTTAAAGATAAAGATGACAACCTCTCTGGTGAAGATTTGAGAGAAGGACTTACAGCTATCATAAGTGTTAAGATAGAAGATCCTCAGTTCGAAGGACAGACTAAGCAGAAGCTTGGAAATGCTCCTGCAAGAACTGCTGTTGAATCACTTATGAATGAACAGCTTACTATATTCCTAGAACAGAATCCTTCTGTTGCTAAGGCAATTGTTGAAAAAGCTGTTAATGCTCAGAGAGCTAGAATAGCAGCTAGAAAAGCTAGAGACGCTTCACGTAAGAGTTATCTATCAGATGGAATGGCTCTTCCTGGAAAACTTGCGGACTGTTCAGATAAAGATCCAAAGAATTGTGAGATATATATAGTCGAGGGAGATTCCGCGGGTGGTTCAGCAAAAACCGCTAGAAATAGAGCAACTCAGGCTATTCTTCCACTTCGAGGAAAGATACTTAATGTAGAGAAAGCAAGAATTGATCACATAATGGAGAATAAAGAAATCCAGGCAATGATCACAGCTTTCGGTACAGGAATTCATGAAAACTTTGATATAGAAAAGCTTCGTTATGACAAGATCATCATTATGACGGATGCCGACGTAGATGGAGCTCATATAGCAACACTTCTTCTGACATTTTTCTATAGGTTCATGCCAGACCTGATTCGTCAGGGACATGTATATCTGGCACAGCCACCTCTATATAGATTAGAGAAGAACAAGAAGATATGGTATGCATATAGTGATGAAGAGCTTGCTTCTATCATTGATGAGGTAGGAAGAGATCAGAATAACAAAGTTCAGAGATACAAAGGTCTGGGTGAGATGGACGCAGATCAGCTGTGGGATACAACAATGGATCCTGAGAAGAGAGTACTGCTCAGAGTATCTATGGATGGCGAAGATGAGTCAGAAGTTGATCTGACATTCAATGTTCTGATGGGTGACAATGTAGAGCCACGTAAGAAGTTCATTGAAGAAAATGCTAAGTTCGTTAAGAACCTTGATATCTAATAAGTCATTTAAAATGAAGATAAGAATCTTTAAGTTAGAGGAGATATAAAATGGAAGACGATAAGATCTTTGATAAAACTCATGACGATGTCAAAGAGGTAGATCTTAAAAAGACAATGGAGAACTCCTACATAGATTATGCTATGTCAGTTATAGCATCTCGTGCACTTCCAGATGTAAGAGATGGTCTGAAGCCAGTTCAGAGAAGAATTCTTTATTCTATGATCGAGCTGAACAATGGACCAGATAAGCCACATCGTAAGTGTGCTCGTATCGTTGGTGATACTATGGGTAAATATCACCCACATGGTGATAGCTCTATCTATGATGCACTTGTTAAGCTGGCTCAGGAATGGAATACCAGATATCCACTGGTAGATGGTCATGGAAACTTCGGTTCTGTCGATGGAGATGGAGCTGCTGCCATGCGTTACACTGAGGCGCGTCTGACTAAAATATCAATGGAGCTTCTTGCAGATATCAACAAGGATACAGTTGATTTTGTTCCAAACTTCGATGAAACAGAGAAGGAACCGGTTGTTCTTCCATCACGCTATCCTAACCTTCTAGTAAATGGTACTTCAGGAATAGCTGTTGGTATGGCAACAAATATTCCACCTCACAATCTTCGTGAGATAATAGATGCAACTGTTAAGGTTATTGATAACAGAATAGAAGAAGATAGAGAAACGACTATCGAGGAAGTAATGGAAATAGTTAAAGGTCCAGACTTCCCAACAGGTGCAGAGATTCTCGGAAGAAAGGGAATAGAAGAAGCATATAGAACAGGAAGAGGCAAGATTCGTGTCAGGGCCATTTCCGATATTGAGCCTATGGCAAATGGAAAGCAGAGAATCGTTATAACAGAGCTTCCATACATGGTTAATAAGGCTCTGCTGATTCAGAAGATAGCAGATCTCGTAAAGAATAAGAGAGTTGATGGTATAACAGATCTTCGTGATGAGTCATCACGTGAAGGAATGAGAGTAGTCATTGAGCTCCGTAGAGACGTAAATGCTAATCTGCTTCTCAATAATCTATATAAACATACACAACTCGAAGATACATTTGGCGTAAATATGCTGGCGCTTGTTAATCAGCAGCCTAAGGTTCTTCCACTTATAGATATGCTTAAGTACTATATCCGTCATCAGGAGGATGTAGTTACAAGAAGAACTAAGTTCGAGCTGGCAGCAGCTGAGAAGAGAGCTCACATAGTTGAAGGTCTCCTAGTAGCAATCGATAATATCGATGAAGTTATTAAAATCATTCGTGCCGCTGCAAATGTAAATGAAGCAAAAGAAAAATTAATAGAGAGATTCAACTTATCAGATGCTCAGGCTCAGGCTATTGTAGATATGAGACTTCGTGCTCTTACAGGTCTGGAAAGAGACAAGCTGGAAGCAGAATATAGAGAATTACAGGAAAGAATCGCTTACCTGAAGGGAATCCTTGCTGATGAGAAGAAGCTTCTTAGTGTAATCAAAGAAGAAATGCAGGAGATTGCTGATAAGTATGGCGATGATAGAAGAACTCGCATAGGACAGGCAGTTGGTGACTTCACAGATGAAGATCTGATAGATGATGAGCCAGCCGTTCTGACTATGACTCATCTCGGTTATATCAAGAGAATGTCTGTTGATAATTTCCATTCTCAGAATAGAGGTGGAAAGGGTATCAGAGGAATCCAGACTATTGAGGAGGACTTCATTGAAGATCTTCTCATGACAACAACCCTGAACTACATACTCTTCTTCACAAATAGAGGTAGAGTCTTCAGACTTCGTACATATCAGATACCAGAGGCTGGTAGAAATGCCAGAGGTGTTGCGATGGTTAATCTTCTTCAGCTGGATGGAGGAGAACATGTTCAAGCAGTTGTTCCAATCAGAGATTTCTCAGAGAACAAGTATTTCATCATGGTAACCAAGTCAGGTATGATCAAGAAATCCCCTCAGATGGATTACAAGAATATCAGAAAGAATGGTCTGATAGGTATCACTATTAAGGACGATGATGAACTGATAGAGGTTAAGACTACTGATAATACTCGTGATATCTTCATGGTTTCCAAGAATGGTATGTGTATAAGATTCAAGGATACTGATATAAGAAGTACAGGACGTTCTTCAATGGGTGTTCGTGGTATGAATCTGGATCACGAAGATGAAGTTATCGGAATGCAGATGAATACTCAGGGAGAGAAACTCCTTATCGTTACCGAAAAGGGTATGGGTAAGAAGACATCTATAGATGAGTTCACACTTCAGAGAAGAGGTGGTAAGGGACTCAAGTGTTACAAGGTAACTGAGAAGACTGGAAAGGTAGTAGGTGTAAAGGCAGTTAATGAAGACCACGAAGTAATGCTTATTACTACAGAAGGTATAATCATTCAGCTACGTTGTGAGGAAATATCAACCTACGGAAGAATCACATCTGGAGTTAAGCTTATTAATCTCAAGAATGGTGAAACTGTTAAGAAGATAGCTAAGGTTCGTCAGACTGAGAAGAATAATGAGGAAGCTGCTGAAGAAAATGATGAGACTAAGGAAGTAGCTGATACTCAGGAAGCTGAAGGTACTGAAAAAACTAGCAATAACGAAGAGGAATCATAATGGAAGAATTTAGAGAAAATATCAATTCTTTATCAAACACGGGAACTCTTGAGAATATCCTGATAGGACTTGCATATTGGCTCGCTGTTGTTGTTATTCTGCTATTTGTTTTCTATGTTGCTGTAAAGATAAATAATTATCGTTTATATAAGAGACATGGAAAAATAGAAAAGGATGACATAGTACTATAAAACGAGGCAAGAGTGAGTAAATATGAGAGAGATTAATACTAAGGATATTGAAGCTGCAGTTAAGGACCTATGTATAAATGCCAATCTGGAGCTATCTCCAGAGATGGAAGGCTGTATAGCTACTGCTAAAGAAAATGAAACAAATCCTCTGGCAGAGAGCATACTAGGACAGCTGCAGGAAAATATGAATATTGCAAAAACAGATAGAATACCGATATGCCAGGATACTGGCATGGCGGTATTCTTTGTAGAGCTTGGTCAGGAAGTACATATAGTTGGTGGCGAACTGACACAGGCTATTAATAATGGTGTAAAGATGGGATATGAAGAGGGCTACCTCAGAAAATCCGTAGTAGGAGATCCACTTATCCGCGAGAATACTAAGGATAACACTCCTGCAATCATTCACTATGATATAGTTCCAGGCGACTCGCTGAAAATCACTATTACTCCAAAGGGATTTGGTAGTGAGAATATGAGTAAGCTCGTAATGCTTAAACCAGCTGATGGAGTTGAAGGAGTGAAGAAGGTTGTTATTGATGCTGCTAAAGATGCAGGACCAAATGCCTGTCCTCCATTTGTTCTCGGAGTTGGAATTGGAGGAGACTTTGAGCTTGTAGCTAAGCTTGCTAAAAAGGCATTAACCAGAGAGCCAGGTTCTCATAACGAATTGCCACACATAGCAGAGCTAGAGAAAGAACTCTTAGACAGCATAAATGCACTAGGAATAGGACCTGCCGGACTGGGCGGCGCCACAACTGCACTTGCAGTAAATATTGAAACCTACCCTACCCATATAGCAGGACTTCCAGTTGCTGTAAACATGTGCTGTCATGTTGATAGACACAAATCAATCGTATTATAAAGTGAGTATATAGGGACGGTTCTTATTTACTCACTTTGAAAAGATATAAATATAAAGATAAAGTAAATAAAAGTGAGTAAATAAGAACCGTCCCTATATACTCACTGTCCCCATTAATTGAAGTTAGGAAAAGAAATGGAAAAGAACATACAATTACCAATTTCAGATGAAGAGATAAAAGAACTTCACGCGGGAGATATGCTATATCTCACGGGTACTATATATACGGCTAGAGATGCTGCACATAAGAGAATGTATGACACCCTAAACGAGGGTGGCGAGCTTCCATATGATATAGAGGGAAGCTTCGTATATTATCTCGGACCAACCCCGGCTAGGCCTGGTCAGGTTATAGGTTCAGCTGGACCTACAACTTCAAGTAGGATGGATAAGTACACTCCACTCCTTCTCAGTAAAGGTCTCAAAGGAATGATCGGTAAAGGAAAGAGAAGTCCTGAGGTAATAAATGCAATCAAAGAAAATGGGGCTATTTATTGTGCAGCTATAGGAGGTCTTGGAGCGCTACTTTCAAAGAGAATAGTTGCATCTGAGGTTATAGCTTATGATGACCTAGGTACCGAAGCTATTCGTAAACTTACTGTTGAAGACCTTCCTGTAGTAGTTATTGTCGATACAGAGGGAAACAATCTGTATGAAATGGTTTCAGGAGAAGGCGATGGCAAAAAGTAAGAAAAATAAAAAGAATATAATAATAACAGTGGTTGTCACTCTTGCTCTTATCTTAATTGCAGGCGGTGTATGGGTATGGGCTACTATGCTTCCTGGATATTTATCAGCAGAGAAGGCAGTTTCAAACTATTTCACTGCTATATCAAATGAGGATTCAAAGCTCTATAAAAAGACCTGTTACACTATAAGATGGCGAGACAATTACAATATAGGGGTTGGACTTACAGATAGAATAACGGAAGCCTTTTCCATGCAGTCAGGTGCTACATACGGAAATGTAGAAATCGTGTCAATTGAGAAGCTGGATAAGGAATATGCAGAAAAAATGACTGACAGCCTAAAGTCGAGATTCGGATTCGACCAGAAAATCAGTCAGGTGGCAAGAATTAATTTTACGGTAGATACAGTTTTTGAAGGACAGTCCCAAAACTCTGGAACGATTACCAGATATTGCTATAAATGTGGCGGTAAATGGTTTTTCCTTGCTGAGCCTGAAGTAATAGTTGATTTAGGGGTTGAGGGCTAAGCTATATGAAAAGAAACATACTTAATAATAAAATATATTTATACATGACAGAGTTTTTTGCTGGAATGTCTGTTATGGCTGTTGAATTGGGAGCAAGTCGTTTACTTGCTCCTTATTTCAGTTCATCCCAAATAGTTTGGACTATAATCATTGGAACGATAATGATAGCCATGGCACTTGGAAATATAATGGGAGGAAGATGGGCGGATAAGGATCCAAATCCTGACAAGCTATATGGAAGAATCATAATAGCGGCAATATGGATAGCGCTTATACCAGTTGTTGGAAAGTATATAATCCTAGGAATTTCGGCCCTGCTTGTATTCACTATCAGTACTAATTTCTTAGTTATTGCTGCCTTTGCGGCCTGCATGATAATCTTTGTATTTCCACTTTTTTTACTCGGAACAGTTACGCCGTCTCTCGTTAAGTATACAGTAGACAGCCTGGATGATAATGGAAAGGTAGTTGGTTATCTAAATGCCTCTAACACTATCGGAAGCATAATAGGAACCTTTGTTCCTACATTTATTAGTATTCCAGCTGTTGGTACAAGCATAACCTTTCTTATCTTTGCAGGAATACTTTTGATACTTGCAATAGCGTACTTTGTAAGCGGTAAAAAGAAGTCGGTAAAGGCGATAGTTGCAGTTATACTCTTCATCCTTTCATGTATATTTGGACATGGCAATTCCTTTGCTTTTTGGGAAAAGGATCTAACCTATGAAGGAGAATCTATCTACAACTACCTTCAGGTTTATGAAGATGACTCAAAAGTGGTTCTATCCACAAATGTTCTCTTCGGAGTTCAGTCGGTATACCGCAAGGAGAAGACTCTGACGGGAATGTAT
>CACYQC010000032.1 GCA_902776395.1 uncultured Lachnospiraceae bacterium | reverse complement strand
ATCTTAGGCATCATAATATCAAGACATACTAGATCGAATTCCTTACCATCAGAAACTGATTTAACGAATTCATCTACCGCCTCTATTCCATCTGTAGCAAGAACTACATCTCCATATCTAGTAAGTAACTTAGTTAAGAACTTTCCACTAGCTATATCATCTTCAGCAACTAATACCCTCATTTTATATACCTCTCTAAATTTATTACTTTTTAATAGTATCTAGCCATTTACCAGATAATATCTTGATTTCTTCATGATATGACTTCTTTCTGACAAGAACTCGCCTGTTCAGGGAGCACACAACAAAGATTCCCAGCAACATATCAGCCAGCATTTCCGCCGTGAAATCATCAATTATTTCACCATTATCGAGCGCCCCTTGGAATATTCTCGCTAGACCTTCTCTTCTACTTACAAAACCCTTTTCTATAAGCTCTCTAGTCCTCGTATTATGCAATAGTTCTTCATAGTTAAGCATTATAGATGATAAAGTATAGTAACTATTATAATAAGAGCCATACGCATCAACGTACATATCTATTCTTTTTAGATATGAATCTGACTTGGATTCCAGAGTTTTGAATATACCACTATCAAACTTAAAATAAGTTGATACTACTTCTACTAATATTTCGTCGACATTTGTGAAACATTTATATATCATCATTTCACTCATATTTGTACGAAATGATATATTTGGAAAGGTTAGAGAAACCAGACCGGAATCACTGATAATATCAATAGACGCTGCAATTATTCTATCGCGCGCAGATATAAATTCCTCAATCATGACTCACCCCCTAACTCACCATATACAGTTTTTATTTTAGTTATATTTATACCCTTTGTCAACCAATTAAGAAATGAAAAGAGCAGGGATAAAATCCCTGCTCCTAAGGTCTAGTTCTATATATTACTGAACTACAGTTACATTTGTAGCCTGAGCTCCTTTATCTCCTTCAGTGAGATCAAACTCAACTGTCTGACCTTCAGAAAGAGTCTTAAAGCCTTCCATGTTAAGTCCTGAAAAATGAACGAATACATCATTTCCATTCTCGTCAGTTATAAAGCCATAACCCTTTTTGTCATTGAACCACTTTACTGTTCCTTTTGCCATTTCACAAATCCTCCATTGAATATCATGTACTAGCATATCATACGATATATCAATATTCAATTTACAAAAGGCGTAAAATGTAAAGCAATATTTTATTGCATAATCAGCTCATCCAGGACCCTATCATAGTAATAATAATTATGTGATAGGAAGTCATCTTCATCTAGAGTAAACTCATTTACCATTTCAACACTATTATGAATATCACTAATATTCATACTCATGTTCTTATCAGGAATAATAATAAGCTGATGGATGTTTGCTGGTATAACATAAAAGTTAGATTCGAGTTTATCATATATAAAATGATTTATGCCATTATATAGCAAAGTGGCAGCTCCGTAGTACATCTCTGAATTCGTAAGGAAATATATATCCTCCGGTGACTCATCAACATCCATATCTTTGATATCAAAGAATTCTCTAAACGAAGCAAATGTAATCCCAAATCGCTGTCTGCTATTACTGATTGCCGTTTTAATTAGTTCATTTTCGGTCATATATAGGCAATCCAACATATCATTGGTTATATCAAAACATTTAATCCCTTTATCTCCTATGACCATACATTTAACTACTGCCACCATATCCATGTACTTCTTATGAGGGATATCGTTTAAAATGTGCTGATATTTATCAAAACTATGAAGAGAAATCAGCAAGCTTGACTTTATTTCATTTTTTATTTCATTAATACTTTCTTTATCCATATTTATCTCCTTTTTGACAAATATGGATAAGGAGTATTTATAAGATGCTTTTTTATCTTAACAAATTGAATTACTTTGTCAAGAAGTCCTTTAGGAATTCAATTACCTTTTTCATTTCATCATCTTTTCCAATAGTGATTCTGAGATAATCATCTATTCGAGGAGACTTGAAATATCTAAAGTAAATGCCACTTTTCTTCGCTTCTTCAAATATATTCTCTGCAGTTCCGTCTGCTGGTGAAGCAAAAACAAAATTTGCTGAAGACTCAAGAACCGTAAACCCAAGAGAAGTAAGTTCTTTGGAAAACCACTCTCTTGTCGCCTTAATCTTTCCTACAGAAGTTTTAAAGTATTCATCATCACTTATAACTGATGAACCCAGCTTAATAGATGGATAATTCATTGTATATGAATTATAAGAATACTTAACGTCATTTAGATATTTAATAAGTCTGCTATCTGCCATAGCATATCCTATTCTAAGACCTGCTAGGGATCTAGACTTTGAATAGGTCCTAACAACAATCAGGTTATCATATTCGCCTATAAGATCTAGGACTGAGGAACCCTCCTCAGCAAAATCTATATACGCTTCATCAATAATAACTATTGAAGCCTTATTATTATCAAGGATTTCCCTAATGCTGTTCTTATCTAGCAAAATAGATGTTGGAGCATTTGGGTTAGGAATCACTATTCCACCATTTGGAACCAGATAGTCCTTAATATCTATAGTAAAATCCTCCTTAAGAGCTTTTGTCTCATAAGGAATTCTAAGCATTTCAGCCCAAACCGGATAGAATGAATAAGTTATATCTGGAAAGAGAATTGGTTTATCAGAATTAAAGAAGGTCATAAAGCACATTCCCAGAACATCATCTGAACCAACTCCTACAAATACATTTTCAGGTTTCAGATTATAATAATCAGCTAGAGCTGAAACTAGTTCTTTAGCAGTAGGATCTGGATATCTTCTGAATAAATCATAGTCAAAGCTTTCTGCAGCTTTAATCATTTCAGGTGAAACACCATAAGGATTCTCATTTGTATTAAGTTTAATAACATTCTTGTCCTCAGGTTGTTCTCCTGGTGTGTATGGTTCAACAAACCTTATATTTTTTTTCCATAGTCTATCAGACATTTCTTCCTCCAAGCTCTACTTGAGCATTTCAACTAACTCTGCAAATTTCATACCATTGGAAGCTTTAAAGGTGATTACATCACCAGGTCCAAGTATTGTCTTAATATATTCAGCCGCTTCTTTCTTATCTGAAAAATGCTTAGTCTCAACATCACTATTAACAGTATCAGAGATATAATGACTTGCTTCACCAATAGTTATAAGCATATCAATAACAGGCTTACCACTAGGTAGCTTAGTAGTATTAATATATTCTCCAACCTCTTTATGATAGTTATCACCATCAGGACCAAGTTCAAACATATCACCAAGAACTGCTATTCTTTTACCTATAACATCCATATCGCGAAGTACATTAATTGCTGCCTTCATTGAATCAGGACTAGCATTATAAGAGTCATCAATAATAGTATAACCTTTGTCAGTGCTAATAACCTTCTGTCTCATACCTTCAAAGGTCTCAAAGCTTCTAGCTGCCTTAACAAGATCAAGTCCCATATAATCACTTACAGCTAGAGCAGCCAGTGAATTAAGAACATTATGCTGTCCTAAAACATTAAGATTTACTATTAGCTTATCCTTACCATGTACGAAAGTATAAGTATTATATCCATTTTCGAAAACAATATTTTCAGCTCTATAGTCCGCTTCCGTGTTTGTACCATAGAAAAATGTTTTAACAGGAAGCTTACCCTTAAGGGCAAAAAGCATTGGATCATCAGCATTTAAAAAGACTGCTCCATCCTCAGACATTCTTCCAATTATACGAAGCTTCTCATCTCTAATGCCTTCTTTTGAGCCAAGAAATTCTATATGAGCTTTACCAATTATAGTAACGACTGCAATATCAGGCTTTACTATCTGTGTCAGTTTATCCATTCCACCTGGTTCACTAATACCCATCTCTATAACAGCCGCCTCAGATGGAGTATCATTTATCTTAGATATAGTAATAGGAACTCCAATCTGAGAATTCATATTACCAGAAGTTGAAAAGGTTGGAATATTACTAGCAAGTGCGCAGCTTATCATTTCTCTTGTAGTAGTTTTTCCAACACTACCTGTAACACCAACAACCTTGCTGGTATATTTACTTCTGCAATAAGCTCCTATTTTCTGGAGGGATTCCAAGGTATTATCAACCTTTATATAGGCTGTGTTTTCAGGCATACTAGCTACATCTGCCTTTGCAAGAATTGTACTCTCATCCTCTTCTACTAGGATAGCCTTAGTAACTGTAGCAACCTGTGGTACAAACTTATGAGCATCAACCTTCTCGCCAGGAATAGCTACAAATAAAGACTCAGAATCTACATCTCTAGAATCAATTGCTATTCTACTAATTTTCGTACCGAGAAGCTCATTTCTATAATCTGAATCGATTTTGCCAATTATGTGTCCCTTTGTTATTTCAAGTAAATCTCTTATAGTTATATCTTTCATGAATAAGTACCTTTTATCTATTATTTTCTTTTATATACAACTGACTGAGCTATTTCATCAGCCTTCTTAGAATCTTTTAATACTTCAATAAGCTTAAGAGAAAAATCTATAGCTGTTCCAAGACCACGGCTAGTTATTATTTTACCGTCTTGAACTACGTTTTCTCCTTCACCTGGCCACATAGCACCACTTAATCCTGGCTCTAGTCCCGGATAACAAGTAGCCTTCTTACCATTAAGTAATCCCATATCACCAAAAACAGTAGGTGCCGCACATATTGCAGCTATGTATTTACCATTATCATAATAGGACTGAACCATATCACGAACTGCCTGACTCTCCTTAAGATAATTGGTTCCTGGCATACCACCAGGAAGAACCACCATATCAGCTGAGTCTTTAATATCTGATAGAAGTTCATCTGCAACTACATTTATTCCTCTAGCACCCTTTATATCTGTTGTATCCTTTATAGAAGCTAGTACGACCTCAATTCCAGCTCTTCTTAGAAGATCAACAACTGTAAGACCCTCTATTTCTTCAAAGCCATCCGCCAAAAGCATATATACCTTACTCATATCTATTCTCCTTTTATTACATTATCAAATAAGTCATCCAGCCAATTAACATTAACTTCTTCTATCTTACCGCTATCAACAAGCTTTGTAACCTCTGGAGCAATTGGAAGCTGTGCAAGATTTGTTATACCATATTTAGCAGATACTTCACTAAGTCTGCTCTTTCCGAATATCTCATGCTTCTTTCCACAATCAGGACATTCAAAGTATGACATATTCTCTACAAGCCCCATAACAGGAACATTCATCATTTCAGCCATCTTAAGAGCCTTGCCAACGATCATTTCTACGAGTTCCTGAGGAGAAGTAACAACTATTATTCCATCAACTGGAAGACTCTGAAATACTGTTAATGGAACATCACCTGTTCCTGGTGGCATATCAACAAACATAACATCGATATCCCCCCAAGCAACATCTGTCCAAAACTGCTGAACAGCTCCAGCAATAACAGGTCCTCTCCAAATAACAGGATCCTCTTCATTATCCACCAGTAGATTGATGGACATAAGCTTTATTCCACCTTCTGTATTTACAGGAATTATTCCAATATCTGATCCATAGGCTTTCTTATGAACACCAAAAGACTTTGGTATAGAAGGTCCTGTGATATCCGCATCTAATACAGCTGTCTTAAGCCCCTTCTGACTAGCCTTTACAGCAAGCAGTGATGTAACAAGTGATTTACCAACTCCGCCCTTTCCACTAATTACACCTATTACCTTCTTAACATCAGAATATTCATTTTGTACCTTACGAAGCCCTTCTGGCATAGATCTTTCAAAAGCCTTATCCATAGCTTCCTGTTGTTCCTTAGTTAGTTCTTCACTCATCTCTTTCTCCTATCTGAATCTAAATGTCAAACACATTTAGGTTATGTCAAAACATAAGACACATTATACAACAATGAAATAAAAAAAACTATACAATATAATTCTTTAAAAATCATATACTGTCAATTATTCTAATGTAAATAATGGTAAATTAAGTACTAATAAGTTATAATCAAGATATTCCTAGTATATAAGGAGGAATCAAAGTGGCAAAAGAAAAGAATGTATATATAATAGGACACAAAAATCCAGATACTGATTCAATAGCTTCCGCAATTGCTTATGCATATTTAAAAAATTCACAGGGCGAAACAAGATATATCCCTGCACGATGCGGAAATGTAAGCAATGAAACACAGTATGTACTAGATAGATTCGAACAAAAATCTCCTAAATTTGTAGGTGATGTAAGAACACAGGTAAGAGACATGGATATGAGAAATATCCCTGGTGTAACTGACGAGATATCCCTTAAAGATGCTTGGAAAATCATGAAGGACAATAAGGTTGTCACCCTCTGTATAACAGATGGTAAATACCTTAAGGGCCTTATCACAACGGGCGATATCATGGAATCCTACATGGGCGCATACGATTCTAACACCCTTTCAAATGCTAATACTAGCTACACTAATATAGTTGATACCCTGGATGGAACTATGATAGTTGGTAATATCAGTGATACTCAGACCGAAGGTAAAATCCTTATAGGTGCAGGAACCCCTGATGTTCTCGAGGAATATATAAAGCCTCATGACATAGTAATTCTTGGTGATAGATATGAATCACAGCTCTGCGCTATCGAAATGGGCGCTGATTGTATAATTATCTGTGCTGGAAGTAATGTGACTAGAACCATTCAATCTATTGCTGATGAAAAAGGCTGCAAGATTATTACTACTCCACACGATTCCTTTACTGTAGCCCGACTGATATATCAGAGTATCCCTATCAGACACTTTATGAGATCTTCTGATTTAGTAACATTTAAGCTAGATGACTTCATTGATGATGTACAGCCTATCATGGCTTCTACAAGACATAGATACTTCCCAGTTATAGATTCCTCTGGAAAATATAAGGGAATGGTCAGCCGAAGAAACTTCCTCGGAGCTTCAAAGAAAAAGCTTATACTTGTAGATCATAATGAAAAATCTCAAGCTGTAAATGGTATGGAGGCTGCCGAGATTATTGAAATAATAGATCATCATAGACTCGGAACGGTTGCAACAACAAAACCAGTATATTTCAGAAATCAGCCTCTGGGTTCAACCTGTACTATCCTATACCTGATGTATCAGGAAGCAGGTGTAGAGATTCCTGCTAATATCGCTGGACTTATGCTTTCGGCTATTATTTCCGACACCTTGTTATATAGATCACCAACTTGTACAGAAATCGATAAAATAGCTGGTGAGAAGCTTGCTTCAATTGCAGGTGTTGACGCTGAGGAACTAGCTAAAAACATGTTTACTGCTGGAAGTAATTTGCAGAACAAGCAGCCTACCGAAATACTCCATCAGGATTTCAAGAAATTCACTGTTGGAAATACAAATGTCGGAATCGGTCAGATAAGCTCCATGGATTCTAATGAGCTTGCTCATATCAAGGAAGCTATACATCCAATCCTTGAAGAAACCGCCAAATCCGATAATGTAGATATTATTCTATTTATGCTAACTAATATACTAAAAGAATCCTCTGAAGTACTCTTCTATGGTTCAAAATCAGAAATATTACTTGAGACCGGCTTCAATGTTACCTCCAAGGATCATTACAGTGTTCTGCTTCCTGGTGTTGTATCAAGAAAGAAGCAGGTTCTTCCAACTATATTAAATACATTAAATGAGTAGGTTAAAATGGAAATAGAAAGAAAATTCTTATTAAAATCAGCTCCTGAGGGTATAGAGAATTACCCCTTTCATACTATTTCACAGGGGTATATAAGTCAGGATCCTGTTGTACGAATACGACAGCTGGATAGTGACTATATTTTAACTATTAAATCTAGAGGTTTGATGAAAAGAACCGAAATAGAGAAGCCACTTACTGAAGATGAATTCGATGAACTATCTAATATGGTAGTCGGAAATGTCATAAAGAAACGTAGATATATATTACCGCTTAAGGACTATCCCGACTTAAAGGTTGAGCTTGATATTTTTAGCGGTATTTTCGAAGGTCTAATTATAGCCGAGGTAGAATTCCCAGATACAGAAATAGCCAGGAGTTTTAAAGCTCCTGACTATTTAAAGTTTGATGTGACTGATAATCCAAAATACCAGAACTCATCTCTAAGTCTAATGAATGCTGCTGAAGTTTCAGAGCTACTCTCAGCTTCCAAACTTATCTAATATATCATCCACATCTGGCATATGAGGTCCCATAGCCTTATGAATAATAAATATAGTTATTATTATTCCGGCAGCTGATACAAGCAGTGGACTTATAAGATAACCCAGAGCAGAATTGATATTCACTATAAGTATTCCCAAAGTTTCTGCATAGAAGCACATATGGAGAGCATCTGTAAAGGTCATAGGAAGCTTACTAATCACAGTAAGACTTCTTGTGACAACGGCATAAATTACAGCTGCCAGGATATACTTAAGTGCCGCAAATGTAGCAAGCATCGCATATATAAATACAAGTGATATATAAAATCCTGGTATCATTTTAACAAGATCACTATTATTAAAGCCTGTTGGAAAAAGCAGGTTATTCGGATAAGAATAAGTTTCATTATAGGAACTATCATCTTCTATATCCGTAATAGTTATCATCTTGGTATATTTGCTACCAATAGCAATATATGCGCCTTCTCTTTTGAAATTCCCAAATCTAAACTGATCCAGTTCCGTATCCATAAGAATAGTTACATTTGAAAACTTCATCTCGAATTTCTTATCTGCAACAAGTCCTGCATCTGTCATTTCAAACGCAGGTACCTTATTCATAAAAAGATTCCTGAAGCCTCTAAAGGATGATATCTTGGACGCAGATGGAACTGCAAATGTCATCGTAGCAACTAAAATTGATATAAAAATAACATAAGCTATAAATCTAGAGCTGTTCTTAACACTAGTTTCAGCGAGCTCTCGTGTCTTAATTAGCGAGATCATAAAGATATCCATTATAGATGCTTTAGGTCCCTTTAGTTCTACCTTTTTTTCTTCACTATATTCCATAAAAATATTAAAGCTCCTCAATGAGATTGATCATTTCAATAGCACCCAGTGCACAGTCATATCCCTTGTTTCCAGCCTTTGTACCGGCTCTTACAACTGCCTGTTCAATAGTATCAGTTGTTAGTATACCAAACATTACAGGAAGTTCAAACTCTAAACTAACCTGAGCTATGCCCTTGCTAACCTCTGCACATACATAATCATAATGGCTTGTCTCGCCTCTAATTACTGTACCAAGGCATATTATAGCATCATATTTACCTGATTTTGCAGTCTTTTTTGCAATAACTGGAATCTCAAAGGCTCCAGGTACCCAAACAACATCAATATTCTGCTCATCAACATCATGTCTTACAAGACCATCCATAGCGCCTGAAACAAGCTTTGATACTATAAATTCATTAAATCTTGCAGCTATGATACATATCTTTGCATCCTTCTTTGCAACTACATTTCCTTCATACTTCATTTTATATTCCTCCTCTTACACTTCTTTTAAAATGTGTCCCATTTTTTCTTTCTTTGTTTTTAAATAAAAAACATCGTATGCCGATGGTTCAATTTCAATTGGTAATCTCTCAACTATTTCAAGGTTATAGCCCTGAAGTCCATATACTTTATCAGGATTATTTGTGAGAAGTCTGATTTTATTAATTCCAAGCTCTACAAGTATCTGAGTACCTATTGTATAGTCACGTGCATCTGCCGGAAAACCAAGCTCAACATTTGCTTCAACTGTATCTCTTCCCTGATCCTGAAGTGCATATGCTCTTATCTTATTTATAAGACCAATTCCTCTTCCTTCTTGTCTCATGTAGAGAAGAACGCCTCTACCTTCCTTTGCTATTCTTTTCATAGCTGCATCGAGCTGCTGTCCGCAGTCACATTTAGCAGAACCAAAGGCATCTCCCGTGAGACATTCTGAATGAACTCTTACTATTACAGGTTCCTCTGTTGTTATATCCCCCATAGTAAGGGCTACATGATGTTCACCATTTAACTTATTTATAAAGCCGTGTATTATAAAATCGCCATATCTTGTAGGAAGCTTAGCCTTAGTTACTTCCTCAACGAATACCTCATGTTCCTTACGATATTTGATAAGCTGTTCTATAGTAGCTATTTTAAGGCTGTGTTCTTTAGCAAACTTAAGCAAATCATCTAGCCTTGCCATAGTACCATCATCATTCATTATTTCACAGCATAGACCAACAGGCTTACAACCCGCTATCCTACATAGATCAACTGTTGCCTCAGTATGACCCGGTCTTTCGATTACTCCACCTGACTTAGCCTGGAGTGGAAACATATGTCCTGGTCTTCTGAAATCCTCCTTAGTAGATTCCTCTGCAGCGAACTTTCTAGCTGTATAGCCTCTTTCCTCAGCAGATATACCTGTTGTAGTATCAACATGATCAATCGATACAGAAAATGCCGTTGCGTGATTATCTGTATTTACTATACACATCTGAGGAAGATTGTACTTATCACTATAGGATTCATCCATAGGCATACATATAAGACCTCTGGCATACTTAGCCATGAAATTTACATTTTCAGTCGTAGCATGTTCTGCCGCAAAGATAATATCGCCTTCATTTTCTCTTTTATCATCATCAAGTATAACAACCGGTTTACCAGCCCTTATATCCTCTAATATTTCTTCAATAGAATTGAACAATTACTTTTCCTCCTTAGATAAATCCATTTTCTAGTAATGTTTCGTAACTTACTTCTTTTTTGGTAGGTGTCACAGTAAATTTTTCAACGTATTTGCCAACAATATCATTTTCAAGATTTACTATACTACCAATCTTCTTAGTGAGTAGCGTTGTTTCAGAGCCAGTGTGTGGGATAATAGATACACTAAAGCTTTTATCCGTTAACTTTGCCACTGTAAGACTAATACCATCAATTGTTATAGAACCCTTCTGAATAATAAACCTAAGTATTTCAGGACTGGTTCCGACCTCGACCCATGTGGCATTTCCTTCTTTTTTAGTACTTATGATAGTTCCAGTTCCATCAATATGACCAGAAACTATATGTCCGCCAAATCTACCATTGAGCTGCATGGCCCTTTCAAGATTTACCTTACTACCCTTTGAAAGCTCTCCCAGGGAAGATCTTCTAAGAGTTTCAGCCATAACATCTGCCGTAAAGGATGTTTCCTCAAGTGATGTTACAGTAAGACAAACGCCATTAACAGCTATACTGTCCCCCACCTTGGTATCTTCCAAAACCTTACTACAGGAAATATCCAGTATAGCAGATAGACTACCCTTGGTTATAGATCTGACTATTCCAACCTCTTCTATAATTCCAGTAAACATAGGCTTCCTCTATTCATTAATATATTTTGCGTATATATCACCATTTATAGTATCAACACTCTCCAGCTTAAATCCAAAGGAGTCTGACATCTTCTCGATACCATCACCGGTTACTGGAGTAAGAGCCTCGGCACCACCAATTATCTTAGGAGCTATAAATGCTCTAATCTCGTTTATATAGCCGCCCTTAAGCATACTCCAAGCAAGAGTTCCGCCTCCTTCAAGAAGTATACTGTCTATATTCATCTTTCCAAGCTGAACCATCAACTTTTCAAGATCTATCTTTCCATCTTCTCCTGCAGGTATAAGAAGTGTACCTACACCTAAATCCTTTAATTCTCTAATTTTCTGTCTGTTCTGTTTTTCATTTTCAGCAAGAGACGCTATATAAGTTCTAACATCACCAGCAGTTTTTACAATCTGGGAATCCATTGGGATTCTTAGATTTGAATCACATATAATTCTAATTGGGTCCCTACCACCTTCGGTATGACATTTGAGACTAGGATCATCCGCAAGAACTGTACCTATTCCCACCATTATGCCCATAAGTTCATTTCTGAAAGAAGAAACAAGTGTACGAGATTCTTCGTTTGATATCCACTTACTATCACCAGTCTTAGCTGCAATTTTTCCATCGAGCGACATGGCATATTTAAATACTGTATAAGGTTTATTCGTATTTATGAAGTGGAAGAATACTCCATTAAGTGCATCACACTCTTCCTTCATACAATTAGTAATAACCTCTATATTTGCCATTCTGAGTTGCCATATACCATTTCCGGCAACCTTTGGATTCGGATCATTTGAGCCAACATATACTCTTTTTATTCCGGCCTCAATAATAGCATCTGTACATGGAGGTTGTTTGCCCGTATGACAGCAAGGTTCAAGAGTTACATACATCTCGGAACCATATACATTATTGCCTCTTCTCATTGCATCAGCAAGAGCTTCTCTCTCAGCATGTAGCTCACCAAACTTAGTGTGATAGCCTTCACCTAGTATAGTATCATCCTTCACAATAACAGCACCTACAAGAGGATTTGGATTAACTGCACCAAGACCTCTCTTAGCAAGCTCTATTGCTCTTAACATATATTCTTTATTGTATGCCATCTATTCTGCCTCCTTAATTAAGTAAATAGCAATAAAAGTAAAAGGTATGCCCTGATTTCTCAGAGCATACCAAAATGAACATTTTCATTCTCTCTTCCATCCAGACTATACTGTCGGTTTCTGAATTACACAGAATCGGCCATATGGCTCGCGGACTATAACCGCCGGTCGGGAATCACACCCTGCCCTGAGATAATATTTAATTATTCTTTAGAATCCATACCAATTGATAGGAATCCACCTTCATTAGCATGAAGCATAGCTGCAAGACCAATATTTCTACGGCTTCCATCTTCAGATACATAAATCTCACCTGTCTCAACAAGGGATTTAGCTATCTGAGTTACCTCATCCTTAAACTGAATCATCTGACGTCTATCCTTCGAGCTAAGCTTGAAGAGATACTGGTTCTTAGAGCTTATAAGCAGAATACTGAAGGAATGTACTCCGTCCTTCTGCTCTCTCATTCCTGAACCAATCATTCTAGAATTAGCAATAATGATATCAGCATTATCATCTGGAAGATACTCAGAAAGTATAAGCTTATATATCTTGAGGTAATCATCCTCAGAATCAACCTTTATAGGAAGCTCTGCAACAGCAAATTCAATTACAGAATCTGCTATCTTGATTGTACCACCGTCATCATCAATAGTAGCAACACTTGAACGTGGAACTAATACTCTGAAGAACTTATTCTCGATAACCTTCTGATCACTCTTAGGCTCTACAATAACAAGATCAGGATATGTCTTCTCGAGCTTATTCATACAGATAATAGCAGCATCTTCGCCACTCTCAGCTGTAGACATGAGTATCTGATACAGTTCTGTTATCTGAGGTGTACGATATTTAACCTTTTCAACTATCTTATCAACTGCTGGCTCATAGGCCATAGCTGCATTCTGCATATAAAGGTGAATGATTTCCTCTTCAGAAGTTCCCTTCTCCTCTTTATACTGGATAACCTTGAAGAGATTAACCTTATCAAAGTCTTCAAACTTATTATCAAAGGCTTTCTCGAAATACTTAAGAGACTTCTTCTCACCAGAGAAGTTAGGCTGAAGCTCCTGTCTCTCATATATCTTACCAAGCTCATAAGCAGCCTGTGTACTTCCAAGACCAAGTGCCTCAAGGAATGCCTTCTCTATCTCGTAATCATTTGCGATAAAGAATACCTGAGACTGTTTCATAAGAGCCACCTTAAGGGCAGTTGCTGCTGAACCAGCCTGTACAGCTCTTTCCCATTTATCTATAGCACTCTGAAGGTTCTCACCATGGAGATCCTTAATATCATTAATATACGCATCTGCTTCAGATATACCATTAGCCTGAGCCTGCTGGAAATACTTCATAGCCTTATCGCCATCTCTTCCAGAAGAAAGAAGTCCGTAATAGTAGAATCTACCAAGATAGAATGGAACTCTCTTATGTCCAAGTCTATCTGCATCCTCATACCACTTAAGAGCCTTAGTATAATCCTTACGTTCCTGATCATAAATATTACCAATAAGGAATGCAAGATCAGGATCCTTAGTAGCTTCAAAAAGCTGCTGAGCATAGCTAATAGTCTTATCAATATCTCTATAAGGTGAATCCTTATCAAAGTAAAGATCAATTAGAAGGTAACTAGCCTTGATAGAACCAAGCTTAAGAGCCTGCTTAGCATTTGTCATGGCACCTTCATAGTCCTCAAGGTAGTAACAATATACAGCCTCGCTGTAATACTGATTATCCTTACGGTTAAGACTCTGATCACTAACTCGTGTAGGATTTACAAATGCAAAAGAGTT
>CACYQC010000031.1 GCA_902776395.1 uncultured Lachnospiraceae bacterium | reverse complement strand
TATATAGATATCATTTATTATCTATGTCTTCTTGTTTACAGCTTTGCGTGGATGATACCAGATATTGGTGAGAAGGAAATAATACCTAAGGAGATTCAGTCCAAAAGAGGAAAGTATGTTCCTTGGTTCAACTTTATTTTTATTCTGGCTCTCTCGGTTATTCTATATTCGATTCATTTCTTTGGAAGTAATATGCTACTTCTGATGATAATAGTAGCTCTTGCATATCTCATTATGTGCAAGACAGTTCAAGCAAATGCTCTTGCTGAGGAGCTTCTGGCTAGACAGAAGGATGAAACGGCCAGACTTGAGAAGATGGTAGAAGAGAAGGTTAAGGAGCTTCAGGCGGCTAATGACCACCTGGAATATGTATCTAATACAGATGCGCTCACAAAGCTCTACAACCGTAGATATGGTATGGAGCATCTGGAGAAGCTCGTAAAGGATGGAAGTACTTATCCTATAGCACTTTATTCTCTGGATCTTAATTATTTTAAACCGATAAATGATAATTATGGTCATGATATGGGAGATGTTGTACTTCGTGAGGTTGGTAGAAGACTCGGAAACCTAAAGCAGGATAGATGTATATCTGTTCGTATGGGCGGTGATGAGTTCCTCGTTATTTTTAAGAATGCTACCAATGAGGTTGCTGTTCGTGGAATAGCTGATCTGATATGTAAGGCTATGGATGAACCAATCGATGCAACCCTTAATACTGAAGATGGCAAAACGATAAGTCATACTTTTAATATATCTGCAAGTATCGGTATCGCAGAGATACCATCAGATACAAATGATATAGAAGACCTTTATAAGAAGGCGGATGATGCGCTCTACACAGTTAAGCATACTAGCGAGAAGAGTTCATATTTGCTGTATAGGGAAATGGATGAGTTTAAGAAAACTCATAACAAACAGGAACAGTAGATAGTTATTGGGATATAAATAGGAGTTGGTATGAATAACAGATGGGTTAGGGCAGCAATTCCGGCACTGCTTATACATTGTTCTATAGGAACAGTTTATTGCTGGAGTACATTTAAGGAAGCAATTGCAAACCAAATAGGAGTCAGCACATTCGGGACCGGCTGGGCATTTTCACTGGCTATATTTTTCCTGGGAATGTCTGCTGCCTTTGCAGGAAAGATAGTAGAGAAGGATATTCATAAGTCTTCTCTTATTTCATGTATATGTTTTACTGTCGGTATGATTGGTACTGGACTAGTAATTCAGTTTATGAAGGGTGTTCCTGCATTAATTGGTATATATATTTTTTATGGATGCATAATGGGAATAGGACTTGGAGTGGGATATCTTACTCCGGTTAAAACTCTTATGCTATGGTTCTCTGATCAGAAGGGACTGGCTACAGGAATTTCCATCATGGGCTTTGGACTTGCCAAGGCTATTGCAACTCCAATTATGGAGAGACTTCAAACTGCATATGGAATATCGGCTATGTTCTATATACTCGGAACTATATATTTCATTATGATGTTTGCAGGACATATACTTCTCAGAAAACCTGAGGGCTGGGTTGAAAGTGATGATAAACACAGTGATTTCAAGTTATCAGAGCTTTTGAGGAATCCTATATTTATCTTCATCTGGCTTATGTTCTACATCAATATACACTGTGGACTTATGCTTATAACTTATGAAAAGCAGATACTTCAGTCCACATTTAATGCAACAGATCTTGTGATTACTATAGTGGCTGTAGTACCATCAATTACTGCAGCTTGTAATGCACTTGGTCGTATAGGTTATTCGACTATTTCAGATAAAATGAAGGACAGAGTTCTTGTATATAAAATCATATTTGCAAGCTCTGTTCTGTTTACAGGATTTACTTTACTTATGTGGCTTCTTTCGGAGGGAAGTGGATTATATAAGGTAAGTATTATAGCGTTACTAATGGTTATTAATCTTGGATATGGAGGTGGTTTCTCAACACTTCCAGCGCTTCTTTCCTCTCGTTTTGGAATGAATAATATATCTAAGATACATGGTATAACACTTTCTGCCTGGGCAGTTGCTGGACTTACAGGTAATAATATGTCTGAAGTAATACTGAAAGCTACTAGCCCAAGCGTTGCAACTAGATGCTATGATCTTCTTCTATTTGCGACAATAATACTATATGCGATTGCATTTATATTTAGCTTCTTTACAAATAAGAAAAAAGAAAATGGCTAAATTATATTTTAAGGTAAAGACCATTAAGGTTTACATAAAATTCTAGGAGGAAAAAGATGGTTAAGTTGTATGAAACAGGTGCATACCTTGTTAAGGGTACTGAGCTCGTTACAGATTCTGCAGAGCTTGCTGCTAAGGGTGTGAACACCAGCAAGGAAGAGGCAAGAAAGGGTACTATAGCACATGGTATTCTAACAAGCCATAATACATCAGAAGATGAGGAGAATCTCAAGATTAAGTTTGATAAGATGACTTCTCATGATATTACATTTGTAGGAATTATTCAGACTGCTAGAGCATCAGGACTTAAGGAGTTCCCTATACCTTATGTTCTGACTAACTGCCACAACTCACTTTGTGCAGTAGGTGGTACTATAAATGAAGATGACCATATGTTTGGTCTATCTGCAGCAAAGAAGTATGGTGGAATCTATGTTCCTCCTCATCAGGCTGTTATCCATCAGTATGCACGTGAAGAGCTTGCTGAATGTGGAGCTATGATACTTGGTTCAGATAGTCATACACGTTACGGTGCACTTGGTACAATGGCTATAGGTGAAGGTGGTGGAGAGCTTGCTAAGCAGCTCCTTGGAAGAACTTATGATGTTAAGGCTCCAAAGGTTATCGCTATCTATCTTGACGGTGAGCCAGTAAAGGGTGTTGGTCCTCAGGACGTAGCACTTGCACTTATCGGAGCTACATTTAAGAATGGATATGTTAAGAACAGCGTTATGGAATTTGTTGGACCAGGAGTTGATAAGCTCAGTACAGACTTCCGTATCGGTGTTGATGTAATGACAACAGAGACTACCTGCCTCAGCTCAATCTGGAAGACAGATGATAGAACTAAGGAATGGTTCGAAACTCATTATAGACCAGAGGCATATAAGGAAATGAAACCTGCAGAGGTTGCTTATTATGATGGTGTTGTATATGTAGATCTTTCAAAGATTCGTCCTATGATTGCACTTCCATTCCACCCATCAAATACATTTACTATTGAAGAGTTAAATGCAAATCTTAAAGATATTCTTCATGAGTGTGAAGAGAATGGTAAGAAGCAGCTTACAGGAAATGTTGAATTTAAGCTTACAGATAAGATCCGTGATGGAAAGCTCTATGTAGAGCAGGGAATCATTGCTGGATGTGCAGGTGGTGGCTTCGAGAATATCTGCGATGCAGCGGATATACTTAAGGGCTCTTACATCGGTAATGATGAGTTCACACTTGATGTATATCCTGCAAGTATGCCTGTTATGATGGAGCTTGTTAATAATGGACGTGCTGCTGATATTATGAAGACAGGTGCTATTATCAAGACTGCCTTCTGTGGACCTTGCTTCGGTGCAGGAGATACACCGGCAAATAATGCACTTTCTATCAGACATTCAACACGTAACTTCCCTAACCGTGAGGGATCTAAGATACAGAATGGACAGATTAGTTCAGTTGCACTTATGGATGCTCGTTCAATTGCAGCTACAGCAGTTAATAAGGGCTTCCTTACACCAGCAACAGATATAGATGTAGAATATACAGGACCTAAATATTTCTTTGATAAATCAATCTATGAGAATAGAGTTTACGATGGATGGAAGAAAGCAAAACCTGAGGAAGAGCTGAAGCAGGGACCAAACATCAAGCCATGGCCAGCTATGCCAGCACTTACAGAGAATCTTCTGCTCAAGGTTTGCTCAGTAATTACTGATCCAGTAACTACAACAGATGAGCTGATTCCTTCAGGTGAGACATCAAGCTTCAGATCTAATCCTATCGGACTTGCTGAGTTTACACTTTCTCGTAAGGATCCAGAGTATGTAGGTCGTGCTAAAGAGTTCCATCAGTTAGAAGTAGTTCGCGAAGAGGGCGGACATCCTTGTGATGTATATCCTGAAATCAAAGAAGTTATGCCAGTTATTAAGGAGAAGTTCAATTCAGTTAATCACAAGAATACTGGATTTGGTAGTACAATCTATGCAGTTAAGCCAGGTGATGGTTCTGCTCGTGAGCAGGCTGCTTCCTGCCAGAAGGTTCTTGGTGGTTGGGCTAATATAGCTCGTGAATATGCAACTAAGAGATATAGATCCAATCTTATCAACTGGGGAATGCTTCCATTTATCATGGATGACACAGCAGTTGATGTAAGTTTAGATAATCCATACGGATTCGAGAATGGAGACTATGTATTTGTTCCTGATATTCGTAAGGCAGTTGAAGAAAAGGCAGAGGTTATTAAGGCTTATATCGTTAATAAGGGTATGAAGGAAATATCACTGAAGCTAGGAGAGCTTACAGATGATGAGCGTACTATTATTACAAGCGGATGCCTGATTAATTATTACAAGGAGAATTAAAATGAAGAAGAGAATGCTTACTTGCGTCATCGTATGTTTACTCACTTTATCACTTGTTGCATGTGGCAAGGATAAAAAAGATGACAAGTCTAAGAAGGAAGCTAAGAAAACTACAGAGGCTACAACAGAAGCAACTACAGCGGCTACTACAGAAGCTACAACTGAGGCAACTACAGCTGCTGCAACAACAGAGGCTGCAGCAACAGATACAACAGAGGCAGCTGGAGCAGAAACTAAGCCTGCTGAAGATAGCAGCTCAAGTTCATCAGATGATTCTGATTTTTACTTCGTAGCTACAAACTGTGATAAGCAGACAGTAGAAAGCTATGCTGCAGAAGTAAAGAAAGCATATACAGAGTCAAACTATACAGCTCTTTCACAGATGATTCTATATCCAATAACAATGTATCCAGATGTTACATGTAACAATGCTGAGGATTTCATGAACTATTGTGAGGGTAAATCAATCGCTAGTGCGGATCTTGAATCTATGGAGGCAGAAACCTGCAAGGATATGTTCGCTAATAGCGGTGGTATCTGTTTAGGAGATGGACAGGTATGGATCGGTGAAGATGTAAATACTGGAAAGCTTGGAATAATCAATATTTCTGGTATGGCAGAGAGATAAATATCTAGAAAGGTAAAAGTATGAATTTTGGTATATTCTGGGTTATAGTTGCGGCTATAACTCTCATAGTAGAAATTGTTTCCCTTGGTCTAACTTCTATATGGTTTACAGGTGGCGCAATAGTTTCAGCTGTGATAGGATATATGGGTGGACCATTATGGCTACAGATTGTAGCATTTATAGCAGTATCAACGATACTTCTTGTGGCTATGCGTCCGCTGGCCAAAAAACATCTCGCTATTGGAGAAGAGAAGACCAATACTGATAGTATGATTGGTCGTACCGAGAAGATACTTGTAGAGGTTGATAATAACGCCGGTACAGGTATGCTGAAGATAGGTGATGTGGAATGGCGTGCGGTGTCAGATGACGGCAGTGTTATTCCAGAAGGAACTCTTGTTAAAATAGAGAGAATCGAAGGTACTAAACTTTTTGTCAGAAGAGAGCTTTCTGATGTGATGTAGTTGATTTATTTGGATCGAGTATCCATAATAAATATAAATGGTATTAATAATAATCTATACAAGGATTGAGGAGGTTTTAAGTATTATGCCAGCATTAATTATTATTTTAGTGATTGCAATTATTCTGCTTTGCAGCGCGCTTCGCGTTGTACGTCAGGCAAATGCATATGTTATCGAGCGTCTTGGTACATATACAGCAACATGGGGTGTGGGACTTCATATGATGGTTCCTATCATTGATAAGGTTGCTCGTAGAGTATCCCTTAAGGAGCAGGTTGCAGATTTCCCACCACAGCCAGTTATCACAAAGGATAATGTTACAATGAGAATAGATACAGTTCTTTTCTTCCAGATAACAGATCCTAAACTTTACTGCTATGGTGTTGAGAATCCACTTGCAGCTATCGAGAATCTTACAGCTACAACACTTCGTAATATTATCGGTGATCTTGAGCTTGACCAGACACTTACATCACGTGAGACAATTAACTCAAAGATGAGAGCTACACTTGATGAAGCTACAGATCCTTGGGGAATCAAGGTTAACCGTGTAGAGCTTAAGAATATCATGCCACCTGCAGCTATCCAGGAGTCAATGGAGAAGCAGATGAAGGCTGAGCGTGAGAGACGTGAGCAGATCATCAGAGCTGAAGGTGAGAAGCAGGCAGCTATCACAGTATCAGAAGGCGAGAAGGAGGCTAAGATCCTCCGTGCAACAGCTGATAAGGAAGCTACTATCCTTGCGGCAGAAGCTAAGAAGCAGGCAGCTATCTTAGAGGCTCAGGCTCAGAGAGAAGCAGCTATCCAGAGAGCTCAGGGTAATGCTGAGGCCATTCGTCAGGTACAGCAGGCGGAAGCAGATGCTATCAAGATGATGAATGAGGCAGCTCCTTCACAGAATACTATAGCTGTTAAGGGACTTGCAGCGTTCGAGAGAGCAGCAGCAGGACCTGCTAATAAGCTTATAGTACCAGCTGATCTTGCAGGTATAACAGGACTTGCAACAGCAGTAACAGAAGCTATAAAAACTGGAAAACAGTAATAAGAAAATATCAAATCTTTGTTAAAAATGACAAAAAATCAGCCTTAAACTAGTATGTTTTCAAGGCTGATTTTTGTTTTATCCTTGATTTTTTGTGCAACTTGTATAAAACGCTATATAATAATAGACATTTTCAAGTAATAATATCCAAAAAAGTGTTTTAAAAAACCTCTTTAAGTGGTATAATAGATAAGACTTGTATTGTGGTCGTTAGACCGCAAAAATGGCACATTATTTATACTAAAAAGGAGTGACAATATGGTAAAGAAGGAAATGATCGCAATGCTTCTTGCTGGTGGCCAGGGATCCCGTCTGGGTGTTCTCACCTCAAAGCTTGCAAAGCCTGCAGTTGCTTTCGGTGGAAAGTACAAAATTATTGACTTCCCTCTCAGTAACTGTATTAACTCGGGAATTGATACCGTTGGTGTACTTACTCAGTACAGACCTCTTCGTCTAAATCAGCATATCGGTATTGGTATGCCTTGGGATCTGGATAGAAATTTTGGAGGTGTTACGGTTCTTCCGCCATACGAGAGTTCAGATAATGCTTCTTGGTACACAGGTACTGCGAATGCTATTTATCAGAACTTAGAGTTCATGGATTACTACAATCCTGATTATGTTCTCATTCTTTCTGGAGATCATATCTACAAGATGGATTATGAAGTAATGCTGGACTTCCACAAATCTATGCATGCTGATGTTACACTCGCTACCTATCAGGTACCGATGGAAGAGGCTAGTAGATTTGGTGTTGTTATCACAGATGACAACAATGTTATTCAGGAGTTTGAAGAGAAGCCTGAACATCCACGTAGCAACAAAGCTTCGATGGGTATTTATATCTTCAATTGGAAGCTTCTGAAGGAGAAGCTTATTGAAATGAAGGATACACCTTCATGCGATTTTGGTAAGCATGTTATTCCAGCTTGTCATCAAGAAGGCAAGAAGATAGTTGCTTATGATTATAAGGGCTACTGGAAGGATGTTGGTACTCTCGGTTCTTACTGGGAGGCTAATATGGAACTTGTTGATATTATTCCTGAATTCAACTTATATGAAGAATTCTGGAGAATATATACTAAGAGTGACAATCTACCACCTCAGTATATCGCACCGGGCAGCAGCGTAATAAAGAGTATCATTGGAGAAGGTACTGAAATATATGGAAACGTTGAAAAGTCTGTTATTGGCTCGGCTGTAAAGATTGGAAAGGGTGCTGTTATCAAGGATTCTATCATCATGAACAATGTTGAGATTGGTGATGGAGCTATCATTGATAAGGCTATCCTAGCTGAGGGAGTTAGAATTGGAAAGAATGTAGAGCTCGGAGTGGGTGAGCCTGCAGAGAATGACTATAAGCCTTCGGTTTATGCATTTGACCTCGTAACTATTGGAGAGAATTCTGTTATTCCTGATGATGTTAAGATCGGAAAGAATACTGCTATTCTCGGAGAGACAACGCCTGAGGATTATCCTGATGGATTACTACCAGGTGGAGGCTCAATAATCAGAGAGGCAGGTGAATAATATGAGAGCTATAGGTATAATTCTGGCAGGTGGAAACAGCAGCCGTATGGGAGACTTATCAGCGAAACGTGCTACAGCAGCTATGCCAATGGCAGGATGCTACAGAGCAATTGATTTTTCTTTATCAAATATGTCAAATTCCCATATTCAGAAGGTGGCTGTTTACACACAGTACAATTCAAGATCCTTGAATGAACACCTTAATTCATCAAAATGGTGGGATTTCGGTAGAAAGCAAGGTGGACTCTATATCTTCACACCTACAATAACGGCAACAAACAGCTATTGGTACAAAGGTACTGCAGATGCGTTGTATCAGAACATTGGATTCCTAAAGGATGCCCATGAGCCATATGTTGTAATTGCATCAGGTGATGGTGTTTACAAGATGGATTACAATAAGGTTCTGGAAGATCACATAGCTAAGAATGCTGATATCACAATTGTAACAAAGGAAATAAGAGCTGATGAAGATGACATTTCCAGATTTGGTGTAGTAAAGGTCGGAGATAATGGAAGAGTTCTGGACTTTGAGGAGAAACCTCTAGTTGCAGAGACATCAACCGCATCTATTGGTGTTTATGTAGTAAGACGTCGTCAATTGATTGAACTATTGGAGACATGTGCTGCAGAAGGAAGAACAGATTTTGTTAAGGATATCCTTATCAGATATAAGAATGTAAAGCGCATTAACGCTTATAGCCTTGATTCTTATTGGAGAAACATAGGTTCTATAGATTCATATTTTAAGACTAATATGGATTTCCTGAATCCAGAGGTAAGAGATCATTTCTTCCGTACAACACCGGGTGTTTATACAAAGGTTGAGGATCTTCCGCCAGCCAAGTTTAATGGTGATGCAGTTACATCTAACTCGCTTATAGCAAGTGGATGTATCATAAATGGTTCTGTTGAGAATTCAGTTCTGTTTAAAAAGGTATACGTGGGTAATAATTGTGTTATCAAGAACTCGATCATTCTTAATGATGTACATATCGGTGATAACTGCTACATTGAGAATTGTATAGTCGAGAGTAGAGATACTATTAAGGCGAATACGGTTCATACCGGTGAGGTAGGTAATCCAAAGATAGTAATAGAGAAGAGCTTTAGATATACACTGTAGTATTTTTGGGAGGTAGCAAGAAATGGAAATCACAGATGTAAGAGTAAGAAAAGTAGATAAAGAAGGGAAGATGAAAGCGGTCGTTTCTATAACTATAGATAATGAATTCGTTATTCATGATATAAAAGTTATAGAGGGTGAGAAGGGGCTTTTTATCGCGATGCCAAGTCGCAAGTCATCTGATGGAGAGTATAGAGATATAGCTCATCCTATTAATTCCGAGACGAGAAGCCGTATACAGGAGCTTATACTTACAAAGTATGAGGAGACTTCTGGAGAAGAAGCGGCTATATAAAACTAAATATGATATTATAGGGGCAAGCAGGTCGTAAAAGACCTGCTTGTTTGTTATTTACATTTCTGATATAATACGTCTGTTTTAATACAGAGCTTTAATTCACTCATTTGTATAAAGGTTTTGAGAGGAGCATGAAAATACTATGGATAAGTTTAAGGCAGTCATTCTTGCAGCGGGGAAAGGAACTCGCATGCAATCAGATCTACCAAAGGTTCTTCATAAGGTAGATGGTAAGCCAATGGTGCATTACACTATTCAGGCAGCTAAGGATGCAGGTGCTACGGACGTTATAGTAATAGTAGGATATCAGGGTCAGCTTGTTAAAAGAGAGATAGTTGACTATGTTGAGTTTGCTGAGCAGAGAGAACAGCTGGGTACTGGCCATGCGGTAAAATGTGCGCAGAGTCTTCTGGGTAATGAAGGAGATGTAATGGTTCTCTGTGGAGATACACCTCTTATAACAGCAGATACTATTCACAAGCTGTATGAGAAGCATAAGCATGAATCGAATGGAGTTACTGTTTTATCTGCAATAATGGAGGATCCTTCGGGATATGGAAGAATCATAAGAGATGCAGATGGAAACTTTATTAAGATAGTTGAACATAAGGATTGTACAGAAGAAGAGCTTGAAGTAAAAGAAATCAATTCAGGCATGTATGTGTTTAATGCGGAAGCGCTAAATGCAAGCCTTGGTCTTCTCACTAATGATAATGCTCAGGGAGAATATTATCTGACAGACACAGTTGCCATCATTAAGAATGCTGGACTCAAGATAAATGCTCTTCCTGTTGAAGATAACAATGAGATACTAGGTGTTAATACAATCGCCCAGCTGGAAGAGGCTGAGGCAATCATGCAGGCTAGGAAAGAATGAAGATAATCGTTGGACTAGGAAATCCAGGAATTAAATATGCAGGTACCCGTCACAATATGGGTTTCTCGGCTATAACAGGAATATCGGATCATTTCGATATTCCCTTTAATAAGAAGGAATGTAAGGCTGTTACTGGACATGGTTTCATTGGTACAGAAAAGGTTGTGCTGGCGAAGCCTCAGACCTTTATGAATCTAAGTGGTGAATCAGTAAGAGAACTTCTTAACTTCTATAAATGCACCGCAGAGGATCTGATAATTATCTACGATGATATAGATCTAGATGTGGGTAAGATTAGAATTAGAAGTCATGGTAGCGCAGGCGGTCATAACGGAATAAAGAGCATCATTCAGAATATCGGAACTGAAGAGTTTGATAGAATTAAGATTGGTGTTGGACATAAGCCTGAAAACTTTGACTTAATAGATCATGTACTTGGAAGATTTCCCAAGGAACAGTTAGAGGATGTAAGAGATAGTGTGAGTAGAGCTGTTCTTGCATGTGAAGAGATAATAATGGCTGGAGCTGCTTCAGCCATGAATAAATATAATTAAGGTTGACCATATGGAGTCACTTGTAAAACCGGTTAGAGAGAGTAAGACGCTAACCAGATTACAGAAAAAGGGCTACCCTGCCAGTATGTGGGGGGTTACAAGATGCGCAGAACCGCTGCTTATGGAGGCTCTGCGAAGTGATAGCCTCTTTTCACTCATTGTGACATATGACAGAGCTAGAGCTGACAAGCTCTTTCAGGACTACAGGTTTATCGATCGAGATGTATATCTGTATCCTGCGAAGGATGCTCTGTTTTATTATGCCGATGTTCATGGTAATCTAACGTCTGCTAAAAGACTGGAAATCATTAAAAGAATATATAGGAACGAAAGAACAGTTATCATAACCACTGTTGATGGACTAATGGATAAAATCCCGGATATGAAATATTTCCGGAGACATGCCTTTAGCCTTTCAGTAGGTCAGGAGATAGAGCTGGAGGATATCAAACGTAGGCTTATCATGCTGGGTTATGAAAATGTTGCGGTAGTTGATGCACGTGGGCAGTTTTCTGTACGTGGAGGTATACTTGATATATACCCTCTTACAGAAGAGTGCCCTTGTCGAGTTGAGTTCTTCGGTGACGAGGTTGATTCTATTAGATATTTTGATGAGAGCACACAGAGATCGATAGAAAGCTGCGAGAGCTTCGATATTCTGCCAAGTAGTGAGTACGTCCTGAGTGCTGCTCGTATCAAAAGAGGTATAGATGAAATAGAAGAAGAGGGCGAAAGAGTTGCTAAGGTCTTCAAGGAAAAGTTTGAGACCGAGTCTTATGCCAGACTAAGATCTTATATTAAACATGTTAAGGAAGAGGTTGTTGAGTATAACTCTACATCTGGTCTGGACAGCTTAGTTAATTATTTCTTTACCGATACAGTGTCATTTCTGGATTATCTTCCTAAGGATGTGCCAGTTTTCATAGATGATCCGGCAAAGGTCGAGGAGAGAGCGGTTGCTCATTCTAATGAATTCGCTATATCTATGAAGGCCAGACTTGAAAGTGGTTATATACTTCCAAAGCAGGCAGAGGTACTCTTTAGCAGCGACGAGATAGTTGGAAGATTATCGAAGATGAAGACGGTTTCTATGTCGGAATTCTTCTACTCTGAAGGAACATTGGTCTTCAAGGATTCGTATCATTTTGAAACTAAGGGCGTTGAGTCCTATAAGGGTAATACCAGCAGACTTCTTACAGATATAAGAAAATGGAGAAATGAAGATTACGGGATAATGATTGTATCTCCATCTCAGACTAGGGCGAAGAGACTCGTTCAGTCTCTTGTAGATGAAGATATAATGGCATTTTTCTCCAGTAGCAAGTCGAGAGTTTTACAGCCTCGCGAGGTTATGGTTACTACAGGTAATCTTGAGGAAAGTATAAGAATTCCAGAGGTTAAGCTTGTAATAATAAATGAGAGCGAGATATTTGGAGCGGACAGCGGAAGAAAACGTAGAAAGAAGCTTCCTCCTAAATATGAAGGTGAAAAGTACGGAAGTATAGATGAGATAGGTGTTGGAGACTATGTCGTTCATGAGAGACATGGAATCGGTATCTATAAAGGAATAGAAAAGGTTCGCACCTCTGATGGAAGAGAACGCGATTATATACATATAGATTATGCTGACAGTGGTAAACTATTTATTCCAGTTGAACAGCTGAGTCTGATAGGAAAGTTTGCTAGCAAGGATTCCAGAAAACCAAAGCTGAATAAGCTGGGTGGAAATGAGTGGAACAAGACTCGAGAGAGAGTTAGATCTCATGTCGATGATATAGCGGACGAACTAATTCAGCTCTATGCTATTCGACAGAACAAGAAGGGCTATCAGTTTTCAGAGGATACTATCTGGCAGAAGGAATTTGAGGAGCTGTTTCCTTATGAGGAAACACCAGATCAGTATAATGCAATACTTGATACCAAGAGGGATATGGAAAGCGACAAAATAATGGACCGCCTAATCTGCGGAGATGTCGGCTTTGGTAAAACCGAGGTTGCCATTAGAGCTGCCTTTAAGGCGGTTCAGGATGGAAGACAGGTTGCTTATCTAGTTCCAACTACTATTCTGGCAGAACAGCATTTCTCAACATTTACAGAGAGAATGAAGGATTATCCTGTTAATATCAGAGTGCTTTCTAGATTCTGCACCACTAAGGAAGCTAAAGAGATTCTTGAAGGACTGAAAAATGGAAGTGTGGATATAGTTATAGGAACACACAGACTTCTCTCTAAGGACGTAGCATATAAGGCGCTCGGACTTCTGATCATTGACGAGGAACAGAGATTCGGTGTTAAGCATAAAGAGACTATTAAACAGCTAAAGAATACGGTGGATGTTCTAACGCTGACGGCAACTCCAATTCCAAGAACTCTTCATATGAGTCTTATAGGAATAAGAGACATGAGCCTTCTAGAAGAACCTCCAGTAGATAGACGTCCTATACAGACCTATGTAATGGAGTATGACAAGGAAATAGTCAAGGAGGCGATTGCCCGAGAACTGGCTCGTAAC
Source organism: uncultured Lachnospiraceae bacterium (assembly GCA_902776395.1). GTDB lineage: Bacteria > Bacillota > Clostridia > Lachnospirales > Lachnospiraceae > Eubacterium_Q. The sequence goes on along the minus strand of CACYQC010000031.1, from coordinate 693 downwards.
GGTCAGATCTACTATGTATATAATAGAGTAGATGATATAGAGCGAGTGACATTAGAACTTAGAGCTTTGATTCCAAATGCTAGGATAGAGTTTGCTCACGGCAAGATGAAGGAGCGAGAGCTTGAAAATATCATGCACGCCTTCATAAATAAAGAGATAGATGTTCTGGTTTCAACTACCATAATTGAAACAGGTCTCGACATTCCGAATGTTAATACGATTATTATCCATAATGCAGATAACTTCGGACTAGCTCAGCTGTATCAGCTTCGCGGCCGTGTTGGTAGATCAGACAGGTCCAGTTATGCCTTTCTGATGTACAGAAGAGATAAGGTAATCAAAGAGGTTGCTGAGAAGAGGCTTTCTGCAATTAGGGAGTTTACAGAATTGGGTTCAGGATATAAAATATCCATGAAAGACTTGGAGATTCGTGGAGCGGGAAATGTTCTCGGTAGTAGCCAGTCTGGTCATATGGAAGAAATTGGATATGACCTATATGTAAAGCTGCTCAGTCAGGCTATACGTACGAAGATGGGAGAAAAGGTCGAAGAGGATTTTGATACTTCTGTTGATATCCCTGTAGATGCATTTATCCCGGATGAGTATGTCCGAAATGAATATCTGAAGCTTGAAATGTATAAGAGAATATCACATATTGAAACAGAAGATGATATAGGTGATATAGTTGACGAG
>CACYQC010000030.1 GCA_902776395.1 uncultured Lachnospiraceae bacterium | reverse complement strand
CTTGAGGATGGAGCTCAAGGCTTTGGTGGTAGTATAAATGGTCAGAAGGCTTGTAGTTTTGGTGATATCAGTACTACTTCCTTCTTCCCAGCTAAGCCTTTGGGATGCTACGGAGATGGCGGTGCAATTTTCACAGATAATGACGAGTGGGCGGCGCTTATTAGAAGTATATGTGTTCATGGAAAGTCTGGAAATGATAAGTATAACAATATAAGAATAGGTATGAATAGTAGACTAGATACTATTCAAGCAGCTATATTACTTCCTAAGCTTCAGGCTTTTGCGGATTATGAGTTGGATGCAGTTAATAAGGTTGCAAAGCTATATACAGAGAAGCTTGCTGATAGTGGACTGGTGCTTCCTTTGACACCAGAAGGATTTGTGTCTTCTTGGGCACAGTACACAGTTCAGTTATCTGAAGATATTGACAGAGCCTCTCTTCAAGCGAAATTGAAGGAAAAGGATATACCATCTATGGTATACTATGCAAAGCCTATGCATCTTCAGGGAGCCTTTGAGGGAACCTATAGTGAGCAGGCGGACTGCGAAGCTACGGAAAGACTATGCAAGACAGTTCTGAGTCTTCCAATGCATCCATATCTTAGCGAAGAAGAAATTGATTTTATAAGTAGTACTATTTTGAATGAACTAAAATAAGCTTTGTTATTCTGAGCGAAGAATCTTAAAGAAAAGGGGATAAAAAACTATGGAATTTAACGATATCTATGACGGACTTATATCAGGAAAGGATAAGCTTGCTCTCGTTGGACTTGGCTATGTAGGAATGCCTATAGCAGTTGAGTTTGCAAAGCATGTCCAGGTAATAGGATTTGATATTAACGAGAAAAGAGTTAATGAATATAGAGAAGGAATTGATGAGACTAACGAGGTGGGCCCTGCTATTAAGGATACTACTGTTGATTTTACAGCTGATCCTACAAGACTTAAGGAGTCTAGATTTGTTATAGTTGCAGTTCCTACTCCTGTTAAGGATGATAATAGCCCGGATCTTGGACCTGTAATGGGAGCTTCCAAGACTGTCGGACAGAATCTGGCTCCAGGAGCTATCGTAGTATTTGAGTCTACTGTTTATCCAGGTGTCACGGAAGATATCTGTATACCTATTATTGAAAAAGAGTCAGGACTAAAGTGTGGCGTGGATTGGAAGATAGGTTATAGCCCAGAGAGAATCAATCCTGGTGATAGAGTTCATACACTTACTACAATCAGAAAGGTTGTTTCAGGTATGGATGAAGAGTCTGCTCGTGAGATTAAGAAGGTTTATGACATAGTTATCAAGGCTGGAACCTTCCCTGTATCAGATATTAAAACTGCTGAGGCTGTAAAGGTTGTGGAGAATAGCCAGAGAGATATCAATATAGCATTCATGAATGAAATAGCTATTATCTGCGATAAACTTGGAATAGATACCGATGAAGTTCTTGCTGGTATGAATACTAAGTGGAATGCACTTGGCTTTAAACCGGGACTTGTTGGTGGACATTGTATAGGAGTTGATCCATATTATCTGACCAATGCAGCTGAGAAGCTTGGTTATCATAGCCAGATAATCCTGAATGGTCGTCAGGTAAATGATAGCATGGGCGCATATGTTGCCGATGCAGCCATCAAAGAAATGATAGAAGCAGGAATGGCTCCTAAGAAGGCCAAGGTTGTAATTCTTGGTATAACCTTCAAGGAGAATTGCCCAGATACAAGAAATAGTAAGGTTGTTGATATCATTAACCGTCTCAAGGAATATGATATAGAGCCGGTTGTGACAGATGAGTGGGCAGATGTTGCTGTGGCTAAGCAAGAGTATGGAGTGGACCTTGTTCCGTTTGATGAGATTCCGAAGGCTGACTGTGTAATTGTTGCGGTAGGCCATAAAGAATATAGATCTATGTCTATGATGAAGTTGAAGGAACTCTTTAGAGATGATATTCCTGATAGTGAGAAGGTTCTTGTAGATGTTAAGAGCCTATATAGAATGGATGAATTAAAGGCGTCCGGAATGAGATTCTGGAGACTATAATATAAAGGGAGTAAGCCTCGTGTCTGAGAAGATTAAAAAACTATTAGGCGCAGGCTTCTTTGACGTATTCGGAGCTAGTTTAATCAACAATGTGATTAACTTTTTGGCGGGATTCATTTTAGTAAGAATCCTTTCTAAGACGGAATATGGTTTGTTTACTTATGTTTGGAATAAGTATAATTTGGTGATGCTCTTATGTGGGCTGGGATTTGAATCAGGATTTCTGCAGCTAGCTAGCGAAAAATCAAAAGATACCGAATTAGTCAAGAAGCTGTATGGATATAGTAATAGAATAGGGGCGATATTCAATATTGCAGTTACGGCTTTATTGGTTTTTATAGCTCTATTTATTCCGCTGAAAATAAAAAATTCGAATGGACTTTTGTTAATGGTTGCATTTCTTCCTTCTATTCAGTTTGTTTTTAAGATGATGTCGGTTTATCTGAGATCTCTTAAAAGAAATAGGGATTATGCAATACTTACCAATATGAATACTCTGTTAATTGGTTTTACTACTGTTGTGGGTGCGTATGTATTTAGAGAAAAGGGACTAATAATTGCTTATTATGTTTCGTTTGCACTGACCATAGTTTTGGCAATGACTATCATCAAGGTTCCAGTATATTTGAATGGAACTCCTAAAAAGGATGATGCTATACAGCTTAGAAATATATCTATTATCAGCTTATGCAATAATGCGTTGTCTCAGCTGCTATACTTGTTTGATGTTTTTGTTATTGGAGTTGTTATAGCTAATGAGGAGATACTTGCAACTTATAAGGTGGCGACTATTATACCGACCGCTATGATGTTTGTTCCACAGTCAGTTATAGTTTTTGTATATCCATATTTTGCCGAACATAGGCTTGATAAGAAGTGGTGTATATCGAACTATAAGAAGCTAATGCTTTATTTTAATCTAGCAAATGCAGTGATAACTGCTATGTTAGTTGTTGGAGCTCCGATTATAATTAGACTTGTTCATGGTGCCAAGTATTTAGATGCTGTACCTGCATTTAGGATACTGTCGCTGAGTTATTTCTTCTCGGCTGGTTTTAAGAGTATATCTGGAAATCTTTTGGTTACTCAGAGAAAACTAAAGTATAATCTTTTTGTTTCTATTATGACAGGAGTAGTAAATATTATTACGGACTATATATTAGTTTCTTATATGGGTTCTATAGGTGCGGCGTACACCACACTTGCAGTAGTAATACTTGCAGGACTTTTAATGACACCATATTTGTTATATTCTTTTAATCATATAAAAGAAGATGCAGAAGATAAACTATTAGAAGAAAGTAAAGAATAGAGAGGAATTAATAATGAAATATGCACTTATAGGTTGCGGAAGAATATCACCAAATCATATAGAGGCCGCTAAGAATAATGGATTAGATTTTGTTGCTATGTGCGACATCGTTCCTGAAAATATGCAGGAGAAGTCTGATAAGTTTGGACTCGAGGCGGTAAAGAAATATGAGGATTATCATGAGCTTCTGGCCGCTGAAAAACCTGAGCTTGTAGCTATTGCTACTGAATCTGGAAAGCATGCGGCTATAGCACTTGATTGTATCGAAGCAGGCTGTAATGTAATAATAGAAAAGCCTATTGCACTATCTATAAAGGATGCTGATGCGATAATCGAAGCGGCTGAGAAGAAGGGTGTACTTGTTTGTGCTAATCACCAAAATAGATTTAACAAGTCTATTCAATATATTCGTAAGGCACTTGAGGATGGAAGATTCGGTAAGCTATCTCATGGTGCAGCTCACATCAGATGGAATAGAGGACCTCAGTATTATGAGCAGGCTCCATGGCGTGGAACCTGGGCGCAGGATGGTGGATGCCTTATGAATCAGTGTATCCATAACATCGATCTTCTTAGATGGATGATGGGAGATGAAGTCGATGAGGTTATGGCATATACAGACCAGCTCGAGCATCCTTATCTAGAGGCGGAAGATCTGGGACTTGCTATTGTTAGATTCAAGAATGGTTCATATGGTCTCATAGAGGGAACTACAAATGTATTTCCTAAGAACTTAGAAGAGACTCTCTATATCTTTGGCGAGAAGGGAACGGTTAAGGCCGGCGGTACCTCTGATAATATTATCGAGGAGTGGAGATTCGCTGATGAGTTAGATGATCCTGAGAGTGTTAAAGCTGAGTATGGGGAGAATCCTCCAAATGTATACGGTTTTGGACATACACCTTTATATGCAGATGTTATAGATGCTATAAAGACTGGTAGAAAGCCATATGTAGATGGCGAAGCTGGTAAGAGAGCTCTTGAAATGGTACTAGCTATATATAAATCAGCAACCGAACATCGTCCTGTTAAGCTACCTTTAGATGAATGTTCTACTATGGATTTTGTGGGCAGGTTTGATAATTAAATGAACATACTTGGGATACTATATGGTTTGCTTATCAAACCATTGGAACTGATATTTGAAATAATATATGTAATGGCTAATAGGGTTATTGGTAATCCAGGACTGTCTATCATTGCGCTCAGTATAGCAATGAATTTTCTGGTTTTGCCATTATACCTAAAGGCCGATGCTATGCAAATGGAGCAGGCGGAGATAGAAAAGGGCCTGCAGAAGTGGACTAATCATATCAAGAAAACCTTTAAGGGTGACGAGAGATTTATGATTCTTCAGACTTATTATAGACAGAAGAATTATAAGCCTACTCATGCTCTTAGGGGTTCTTTTTCTCTACTTCTGGAGATACCTTTTTTTATTGCGGCTTATCATTTCTTATCACATCTTGAGATAATTAAAAATGTTCCTTTTGGACCAATCGCAAACCTTGGTGCTCCAGATGAACTGATTCATGTGTTTGGTATCTCTATTAATCTGCTTCCTATCCTGATGACGCTTATAAATATCGTATCTAGTATGATTTATTCAAAGGATGCTCCAATGAAGACTAAAGTACAGCTGATAGGTATGGCACTTATTTTCCTTGTCTTTCTCTACACATCTCCATCTGGACTTGTATTTTATTGGACGCTTAATAATCTATTTTCCTTACTCAAGAATATCTTTATGAAGTTGAAGAATCCTAAGAGAGTTTTATTCATTCTGTTCTCACTTACAGGATTGGGAGCTCTCTGTTTTGGACTAATACATAGTGGCTTTACTATGAAGAAGAGAGTTTTCATAATAGTTTTTGGAGTGTTACTGCAGATGCCATTTGTGGTGAATCTTTTAAAGAATCGTAAGGCACCGAAAACGAAGACAGATAAAGATTCAGAAGATAATAAAGAAATAAAGACGGCAAGAACTAAAGATGTAGGAAGTGATAAGCTCTTCGTGCTAGCGGCAGTTGCTCTTGCACTTTTAACGGGTATCCTTATATCGTCCACGCTCATAGCTGATTCAACTAGTGAATTTATTAGTGCTGTTGATAATTCAAATCCACTTAGATATGTACTACATAGTTCTCTATATGCGTTTGGAATCTTTTTTGTTTGGATTGGGATTTTTTATTACTTGTCAAATAAGGGAACAAAGGAAATCATCGCTGAGCTGATGACGGCTGTATGTGTTATTTCAGTAGTTGATTATCTTTTCTTTGGAACTAAGTTGGGTAACATATCACCTAGACTACAGTTTGATAATGTACCAACATATTCTACAAAGCAGATGGCACTCAATCTACTTGTGGTAGCTATATGTATCGCAGTAGTTCATATTGTATATAAGAAAAATAAGCATATTTTGTATTCTATCTTATTTGCTGGAATAATAGCAATGATTGTTATGGGTTCTAGGAATATGATTAATATTAACAAGGATTATAAAACAGCAGCAAAGCTAGTTAAACAGACTGATGAGCTTCCAACATACACATTTAGCAAAAATGGTAAAAATGTTGTGGTTTTGATGATGGATAGAATGGTGGGACCATATATACCATACCTCATGAATGAACGACCTGAATTAAAGGATCAATTTGCTGGATTCACCTATTATCCTAATTCTCTTAGCTATGCTACGACTACGAATATGGGTACTCCAGGTCTTTATGGAGGATATGAATATATTCCTGAAGAAATGAATAAGAGAGATGCTGAAAGTTTAGCGACTAAACAGAATGAGGCATTAAAGGTTATGCCGGTTATGTTCCTAGATGAAGGCTATGATGTAACTGTTTGCGATCCTTCGTATGCAGGTTACAAGTGGATACCTGATCTTAGTATATATGATGATTATCCTGATATTAAAAGTTATATAACAATTGGTAAGGTGTCAGGGGAAGAAGCTAGACAAAAAGCCGGTGAAGAACTATGCAGGAATATGTTTTGCTATGACATATTTAAAATAGCACCTGTATTTGCGCAAGTATACATTTACGATTATGGAAATTATGTATCTTCAAAGGCTGGACTGAATGGTCAGTATAGAAGAGATTTGTTGCATGCCACTGGTACGGATCCTGGCTTTATGGATTCGTATGGCGTTCTAGAAGGCATGAATGAAATGACAGCGGTGGTAGATGGAGATAAGGGGTGCTTCCTTATGATGTCAAACGACACACCGCATAATCCATGTATGCTTCAGGAACCAGAATATGAACCGGATCCTGTGATAGATAATTCGGTGTATGAAGCTGAGCATCCAATTAGATATGATTGGGATGGGAATGGTATAGAGCTCTTTGATGAAACTAATGTTATGCATTATCAAGCGGATATGGCTTCTTTGATTAAACTAGGTGATTGGTTTGATAAACTAAGAGAACTTGGGGTGTATGACAATACTAGAATAATTATTGTATCGGATCATGCTTATAATATAGGTCAGAGGTCAGATATGATGATGGAGGGCGGAACGAATCAATATGGTCAGACAGTATATGACCTAGAGACCTTTAACTGTACACTTATGGTAAAGGATTTTGGAAGTCAGGAATTCACAGTGAATGAGTCGTTTATGACTAATGCTGATGTTCCAACGTTAGCGACTAGGGAATGTATAGATGCTCCGACAAATCCTTTTACGGGGAAGAAGATAGAGGATTCTGCAAAGCAAGGGGAACAGAAAGTATCCTTTGTAGAAAATTGGGATATTGATACAAATAATGGAAATGTATTTGTTCCTAGTACATGGTTTTCTGTACATGATGACGTGAGAAACCCGGCGAATTGGAAATCGCTTGGATATTATTAGAAGATAGTAGATTCGATAATGAACTCTTTTAGGAGATAAGATATGATCTTATATATAGACCCCGGAACGGGTAGTATGCTGTTCACCATCTTATTAGGTGTGCTTGGAACTGCGTTTTATTTCCTCCGAAACATTATTATGAAATTAAAGTATGTATTAAGTGGAGGCAAAACCGAAAAAGCTGCTGATGAGAAGATTCCTTATGTAATATTCTCAGATCATAAGAGATATTGGAATGTATTCGAGCCTATCTGCGATGAGTTTGAGAGACGCAAGACACCTCTTGTATATATGACTGAATCAGAGGATGATCCTGTTTTTGATAAAGATTATAAATATATAGAAGCTCGTCATATAGGTGAGGGGAATATGGCTTTTGCCAAGCTGAATGTTCTTAATGCGAGTATTGTTTTATCTACTACACCAAGTCTTGATGTGTATCAGTGGAAGAGATCCAAGGATGTGGATTATTATATTCATATACCACATGCTGCGAGTGATATAAGTATATATCGTATGTTTGGTATAGACTATTACGATGCTATCCTTCTTTCTGGAGAATACCAGGTTGATCAGATAAGAAAACTCGAAGAATTAAGAGACTTGCCAGCTAAGGAAATAGAACTAGTTGGAATACCTTATATGGATGTGATGAAAGCTAGACTTGATGTCGCGAATGAGAAGAGTGAGAGTGAATCACAAGAAAAGAAACCTCGTACTGTACTGCTTGCACCTTCGTGGGGTAAGAATAGTATCTTAAATAGGTATGGAGAGAGATTCATAGATGCATTGATAGGCACAGGATATAGAATCATTATTAGACCGCATCCACAGTCATATACCTCTGAGAAGGATATGATAGATAGGCTAATGAATAAGTATGCTGATCCATCTGTGGTAGAGTGGAACAGAGATAATGACAATTTCGAAGTCCTTAGGGAGTCAGATATATTAATCTCTGATTTCTCTGGAGTAATCTTTGATTTTACACTTATCTTTGATAAGCCTATTATTTATGCTGATACATCATTTGATAAGGCTCCGTATGATGCGGCATGGATAGATGATGAGCTATGGACCTTTGAAGTACTTCCTAAGCTTGGAATGCAGCTTGGTGAAGATAACATAGATAACATTAAGTCGGTAATTGATGAATGTATAGAGGATACTAAGTATCAAAAGGGTCGTGACGAAGCTCGTCAGGAAACTTGGTGTCACATGGGTGAAGGTACAATAAGAGTAGTTGATTATATTATTAATAAGTATTCTGAAATAAAGGATACAGGGAGGTAGAGCATGCAAGCAATCATTTTGGCTGCAGGTATGGGGAAAAGATTAAAGGAATTAACCAAGGATAATACTAAGTGTATGGTTGAGGTTAATGGCCAGAAGCTGATAGACAGACTGCTTCATCAGCTAGAGTCTAGAAAACTAGAAAAGATTGTAATTGTAGTCGGATATAAGGGTAAAGTCTTAAGAAATTATATAGAGACTCTTGGTATAAAAACTCCGATTGAGTATGTCGAGAATCCTATATATGATAAGACAAATAACATATATTCATTAGCTCTTGCCAAGGATTATCTCGTAGAGGATGATACACTTCTCTTTGAGTCTGACATTATTTTTGAGGATTCTGTTATTGATGCAATTCTTTCTGATGAAAGGGAGACTCTGGCGCTGGTTGATAAGTATGAGAGCTGGATGGATGGAACTTGTGTTAAATTATCCGAAAATGATGACATAATCGATTTTGTTCCTGGAAAAAGATTTAACTTTGATGAAAAGGATGAATACTATAAGACTGTTAACGTTTACAAGTTCAGTAAACATTTTTCGGAGTCTTATTATGTTCCGTTTCTGGATGCTTATCAGCAGGCACTGGGAGAAAATGAATACTACGAGCAAGTGCTTCGCGTAATAACGATGCTGGATGATCCAAATATCAAAGCAAAGAGACTCAGTGGTCAGAAGTGGTATGAGATAGATGATATACAGGATCTAGATATTGCAGAGTCTTTATTCTCCGATGATGATGAAAAGGTGCGACTAATTCAGGCTAGATATGGTGGGTACTGGAGATATCCTGACATGCTTGATTTCTGTTATCTAGTAAATCCGTATTTTCCACCTAAGAAAATGATAGATGAGATAAGGGCGAGCTTTGACACATTGCTTACTCAGTATCCTTCGGGTATGAAGGTGAATTCGCTACTGGCGGCTAAGAATTTCTCTGTGCATCAGGAAAATATAATCGTTGGAAATGGTGCGGCTGAACTAATAAAGTCGCTAATGGAATATCTAGAAGGAAAGACAGGTTTTGTTAGACCTACCTTCGAGGAGTATCCAAATAGATTTGAACGAACAGAGTCAGTTGACTTTATTCCGCAGAATAAGGATTATTCCTATACGGCTGATGATCTAATGATATTCTTTGAAGATAAGTCAATAAGTAATCTAGTTGTTATTAATCCTGATAATCCAAGTGGAAACTACATTCCAAAGAAGGATGTGCTTCGATTAATAGATTGGGCAGGGAATAAAGGGATAAGACTGATTATAGATGAATCCTTTGTTGATTTTTCAGACGAGGAAGATGCTAGTATAATTGATCAAGATATTCTCTCTGCTAATTCACATCTGTATGTGATGAAGAGCATTTCAAAGTCCTATGGAGTTCCTGGACTGAGACTTGGAATACTTGCATCTGGAGACATTGAAACAATTGCAAGTATGAAGAAGGATGTTGCTATATGGAATATTAATTCATTTGGAGAGTTCTATCTGCAGATTGCTGAGAAGTATAAGAATAATTATATTGCGGCAATGAAGTTGTTTAGAGCTGAAAGAAAGAGATTTTTTGATGAGTTATCTAAGCTTCCAGGTGTAAGAGTTATTCCTTCTCAGGCAAACTACTTTATGGTTGAATTAGATGAGAATGTATCGGCAAGAGGTTTATTGAAAAAACTACTCATATCATATAGAATCTTTATTAAAGAGTTGTCCTCCAAGACAAATGGCGGTAATTACTTGAGAATAGCTATTAGAGATACCGAGGATAATAATAGATTGCTCGATGCGCTTAGGAAAGAGCTTTCATAATATTTAAAGAAAAGGGCTGAATGCTTTGAAGATACTTAGAAGAGTAAAACAGATATTTATTCCTAAGAACTATAAAAGAATGTTTAGTTATATAAAGGAAAATGGCTTGAAGGGTTTATTTGGCAAGATTATAGCTGGATTCAAGGCTCTTCCTCTTGATGAACATTATAATAACTGGTTCTATGACCATGCTGTGACTGAAGAAGATTTGGAAAAACAGAGAAATAAGAAGTTTGAGTTTGAACCTCTGATTAGCCTTCTGGTTCCAACTTACAATACTCCAGAGGATATGCTCAAGGAAATGGTGGACTCAATTAGAGAACAGTCTTATGCTAATTGGGAACTATGTATAGCTGATGGAAGTAGCCTAGAGAGGACTAGAGAAATCTTAAAAGAGTATGCAGAGATGGATGACAGGATTAAGGTTACATATCTTGATCAGAATTATGGTATCTCTGGAAATACAAATAAAGCGCTTGAACTTGCGACTGGTGATTTTATAGGTCTTATAGATCATGATGATACTGTGGAACCAGATATGCTGTATGAGGTTGTTGCTCGTTTGCAGGATTCAAAGGTTGATATGGTATATACAGATGAGGATAAGCTTACTACGCAAAGGGGCTATAATAAGTATTTTCATTTGAATCCTATATTTAAACCTGACTATAGTCCTGATCTTTTGAAATCTCATAATTATATAACGCATTTTCTTGTTATTCGTTCTTCTATAGTAAATGAGGTTGGCGGATTTGATTCAGAGTTTGATGGGGCACAGGATTATAATCTTATATTAAACTGTGTCGAGGTTATACATAACCGTGCTGGCAAGATTGAACATGTTCCAAGGATACTCTATCACTGGAGAATGACAAAGGGTTCTACAGCAGAGAATCCTGAAAGTAAGATGTATGCTTATGAGAGTGGACGTAAAGCTATTGAAACACATTTGCATAGACTAGGGATAGATGCGACAGTTGAAATGACTGATATGTGGGGGCTCTATCATCCAATATATAAGACTGTTGGTGATCCACTGCTGTCTATCATTATTCCAAATAAGGATCATATAGATGATCTAGACAAATGCATTAGGTCGCTGGAAACAGTTAATACTTATAAGAATATAGAGATAATAGTTGTTGAGAATAATAGTGAGTCTCAGGAGACCTTTGATTATTATGATAAGCTTCAGACGGAGTTCGGTAATGTGAAGGTTGTTAAATGGGAGAAAGAGTTTAACTATTCAGCTATCAATAACTTTGGAGCTAAGTATGCAAAGGGAGAGTATTTTCTTCTTTTAAATAATGATACAGAAGTTATATCTGCTAATGGAATCGCGGATATGCTAGGAATCCTGCTTCGAGATGATGTGGGTATAGTTGGAGCTAAGCTTCTCTATGCAGATGATACCATACAGCATGCAGGAATAGTTCTTGGTTTTCAGCACTATGCAGGCCATGTATTCCATACCTTGCCAAAGGATGATTATGGTTATATGATGAGACCTAGGATAAACTGTAATTATAGTGCGGTTACTGGAGCTTGTCTCATGGTAAAGAAGAGTGTCTTTGACGAAGTCGAGGGACTGAGTGAGGACTTCCCTGTTGCCGGAAATGATGTAGATTTCTGCCTCAAGGTTAGAGATAAGGGTTATCTTGTGGTGTATGATGCATTTGCACTATTCCATCATTATGAGTCTAAGTCTAGAGGCTATGAAGATACTCCTGAGAAACAGGCTAGATTCGAGAAGGAGAGGGATAAGTTTTATGATAAATGGAAGGATGTTCTGGATGCAGGAGACCCTTACTATAATAAGAACTTCCCAGTTACTATTGCTCCATTCACACTGCCATAATGGTTTGTGATTTTATAATATTTGACTAGGAGGACAGATGAAGAATCTGATCATTATCCCGGCCTACAATGAGTCCGGAAATATAGAAAAAACAATTGCAGATATTGAGAAGAATGCACCGGATTTTGATTATGTCATAATAAATGATTGCTCAACTGATAACACCCTTGAGATATGTAAGAAGAATCATTTTAGTTATCTGAATCTACCTGTAAATCTTGGAATAGGTGGAGCGGTTCAGACGGGTTATAGATATGCATATTACAATGGCTATGATACAGCTACTCAGTTTGATGGTGATGGACAGCATGATGCTGCTTATCTCAGTAGTATGCTTGAGAAGCTCCAAGCGGACGAGTGTGATATGGTTATTGGTTCTAGGTTTATTGAGAAGGAAGGTTTCCAGTCAAATGCAGTAAGGCGAGTTGGCATTAAGTGGTTAAGTGGACTGATTAAACTCTTTTCTGGAGGGAAAAGGATTACTGATCCAACTTCTGGAATGCGTATGGTCAGTAGAAATCTAATGAAGCTTTATGCTGAGGATTATCCTATAGATTATCCAGAACCTGAAAGTACAATGCATGCACTTTCAAAGAAATTCAAGGTATGTGAGGTGCCTGTTAAGATGAAGGAGAGAATGGAGGGTAAGTCATCTATCTCTCTAAAGGGAGGCGCTTATTATATGTTAAAGGTTAGTATAGCAATTATATTTGCAAGCTTTAAGAGATAATGGAGGGAATATGTCATTTAGATTACAAATAGTAGTAATAGTGGCGATGGCCTTAGCCTTAATATATTTGATCAGACAGATTTTTAGGAAGAAACTAGATATAAAGTACGGTATTATATGGCTTGGAATGTCTATCTTGATTATGATATTTGCCATATGGCCTAATTTGCTTGGTGAACTGTCGGATCTGATGGGTATAGCCTCTCCTGTCAATATGCTTTTCTTTATAGGGTTAGTTCTTCAAATGGCAGCCATATATGTATTGTCCAGAAATGTCGGAGTGCTTTTGGATAAGGTTAGACGCATGTCGCAGGAAATCGCAATACTGAATAAGAAGCTTAATGATAATTATGTTAAAAATAATAAGGAAGAAGAGTAAAGGGGTAAATGGATGTCAAAGAAAGATAAGAAAAAGGCAAAGCTAAATAGAAGATGCCTACTCTTTTCGAGCCTAGTTTTTATAGTTGTACTCTTCTGCCTAGGAAGTATGTGCTATAGTCCAAAGCCAGTAAGACATTTTAAATATAACGCAGGTGATGTTACTGCGGTCATTACTAATGAAGAGATAGAAGAATTTGTAAAACAGAATGATACAACAAATGTTGAACAGAGCTATATAGTAAACCTCGAAGGCGTGGAAGGTCGTACGAAATTTGTAACTGCGAAGCTTAAAAAGGGGGCGTATTGTCCTTCTGTTTTTGATATATATGGCTATAAGAATGGATACACTATGGATAAAGCATATCCAGTCATACATTATAGTGAGTCGGAGTATATTGTTATTACACTTGATGATGATGGAAATCATGCCATTGGATTTCCGGATTTTCTTGCTGGAAATATTGACGAGGTTGAATTTCATAGTGGAGATTTTAATTTTGATATAACATATCTGCCATTTAAGACAGGTTATTTTATATTCTTTATTATTCTATCAGTCGGTATAGCGTTATTTGCTTATTATATAGAAAATAAAAAAGAATATGTACTTAGAACTGGAAGATGGTTTAAGTCAAATGGTAAGTTGATTCGCAAAGGTCTGTTAGTTTTGGGATGCATAGCTGTTGTATCAGGTATAATAGAAATAGGAATAGCTTATGTTCTCAAGATAGGTGGCGTATTTCATATTAACAGATTTCTGACTATGGCTGGTATGGCAACTGCATTTGCCTGGATATATGCAGCTAGAAATCTCCTGGAGAAGAAGGCTGAGGTGCTGTTTTTCTTCTTGTCGATCATTATTGGAGTGACATTTATCGTCGTCCTTCCATTTGGACATGCTGGATGGGATATAGATACACATTACTCCCAGGCTCTATATGCTTCCTACCTTAAGGATGGTGGCTATACACATACGGATTTGATGTTTTCAAGTGCTAGAGGACAGACTCTTGTAAGTCATTTATATTATGAAAATCTTGGAAGGATGTATTATTTAACCAAGGAGAATGGAGATATAATAGAAACATCAAAAGTGTTTCAATTATCACCAGCTCATATTCCGTCGGGGATTGCTCTTGCTGTAGGCCGAGCAATGAGACTGCCTTTCTTTATTGTTTTCTATATGGCTGAGTTTGCAAATGTACTAATTTATTCTTTGCTTGGATTC
>CACYQC010000029.1 GCA_902776395.1 uncultured Lachnospiraceae bacterium | reverse complement strand
ATATAGGGACGGTTCTGTTTTACTCACTTTTGAGAAATAAATATTTATGAATGAGTCATGAGGCTTTTTGCCTTATGGCTCATTTTTACTATGAAGAAAAAAATGCAACCATTTGTTGCACATTTTGCAATTTTAATGAGTATATAGGGACGGTTCTTATTTACTCATGAGTATATGGGGACGTTTCTTATTTACTCACATTTAGTGAAGGAGGGATTTATATGCCAAGAACAGCAAGAGAACAAGGAAGAACAGGATATTATCACATTATTACGAGAGGAAATGCCAAACAGATAATATTTGAGGATGATAAGGATTATAGTTTTTACATTTATTTAATTAGCAAATTTAGTAAGGAGATGGGTGTTGTTATAAATGCTTATTGCCTAATGGATAATCATGTACATTTATTAGTATATGATCCTGAGTTTAATATTTCGCAAATGATGAAAAAAATCGATGTAACATATGCAAAATATTATAATGAAAAGTATGATAGGGTTGGGCATCTGTTTCAGGGGAGATTTTTAAGTGAGAAAATTGATAATGAGTCATATTTATTAACCGCATTTCGTTATATTTTACAAAATCCTGAAGTAGCTGGTGTAGCTGTTGCATCAGAGTATATGTGGAGTAGTTATAGATATTATGGTACAATTAATACGTTTGTTGATACGGATATTTTTGTTGGAATAATTGGTAGCTGGGAAAAATATGCGAAATATATTTCTGAGAAATGTAATGACAGGTGTATGGAATTTGAAACGATATCCAATGATGATGAATGGGCACTTACTATTTTAAGGACTACAATTGGTATGAGTAGTGGATCCTCATTGCAAACGTTAAATAAGCATGAAAGAGATAAATGTATTCTTAAATTGAGAGAAAAAGGCCTTTCAATTAATCAGATTTCTAGATTTACTGGTTTAAATAGAAACATAGTTCAAAGAGCAAAATGAGTATATAGGGACGGTTCTTATTTACTCATAGAGTGAGTATATAAGAACCGTCCCTATATACTCACTCGAAATTTATAAGGAGAAGATGATGGTAGATTATACAGAGATACTTACAAATGTTGATGTGGATGCGGTGCTTATAACGGATCCATATAATTTAAGGTACTATACTGGCTTCCGTGGTGGAGAGGGTGTGTCGCTTATATCAAAGAGCTCCAAGGTTCTGATAACTGACTCTCGTTATACTGAAGCTGCAGAAAAGGAGTGTTACGATGGCTTTAAGGTAAGACAGTTTGGAAATGGTATCTCCACGATAAGTATCATCAAAGAGTACATTTCTTCTGATGGTATAAAAACTCTTGGTTTTGAGGATGTGTCTATAAGCTATAGTGATTATCAGAAGTTTTTAGGTGGGCTTGGATGTGAAATGAAGCCTATAAAGGACGCGCTCCTTATTCCAAGACAAATTAAGTCGCCTGAGGAGATAGAACTTCTCCGTGAGGCAGAGCATATCGGCGATATGGCATTTGACGATATTCTTGGTATATTAAAGCCTGGTATGACCGAGCTCGAGGTTGCAGCAGAGATAGAATACAGTATGAAAAGACATGGTGCAGAAGGACTATCCTTTGATACGATTGCGGCGTCCGGGGTAAATTCATCCATGCCTCATGCGATTCCTTCTACTAAGAAGTTAGAGAATGGCGATTTTCTAACAATGGATTTTGGGTGCATTTATAAGGGTTATTGCTCTGATATGACTAGAACTGTATGTATAGGCAAGGCGAGCGATGAGCAGAAGGAAATATATAACATAGTTTTATCTGCGCAGCTAGCTGTTCTTGATAATCTTAAGCCTGGAATGATGTGCAAGGATGTGGACAGAATTGCAAGAGATTATATAAATGCTCAAGGGTATGGGGATTACTTTGGTCATGGACTGGGGCATGGCGTCGGACTTTACATTCACGAGTCCCCAGCATTTAACACTCGCGATACTTCGATTGTTAAGCCGGGTATGATAGAAACAGATGAGCCGGGAATATATTTGCCAGGAAAATTTGGGGTTCGTATAGAAGATATGATTCTTATTACAGAAGATGGATGTGAGCCTCTTGCAAGATCACCTAAAGAACTTATTGAACTCTAAAATTAGTAAATAGTGTCGTTTCTATTTTGCTCAAAAAGTGAGTAAATAAGAACCGTCCCTATTTGCATATATGCAAAAGAGAACCGTCCCTATTTGCATACTTTTAAGAATTATTTAAGGACATTTGGGAAGGAAATGTGATATATTGACGATATAAAGTATTTAAGGAGTGAAAGAATGGCAATTCAACTTAAAAATGATAATTCAAATGAGGATGGTGCAGAGCGCATAACTGATGATTTTGTCGAGGAGTATTCTAAGTTTCGAGGCGGAATCGGTGATGGTACAGTTGATATCGACAAGATAAATGATCTTCCTGCCTATACAGGTCCATCTGTTATACCTGGCGGAAGTACAGGACTCAATTCTGGAAAGAAGAAGAGAAATATCATTTCCCTTATTATTGTCGGAGCGATTCTGATTGCTGTAGCATTTTTCATTTATAAGGGTGCTATGTATATGACAAGTTCTAGTGGAAAAGATATTACTGATAAACTTACTATGACTGAGGAAGAGCTTTCCAAGGATATGGGGGTAACCTTCGAGGAGAATGCGGACAAGGTAAGGTCTATATATCAGTATTCTAATGGTACCGTAACTGTTAAATCAGCCGAAGACCTAAATATTGTTTACATCAATGGTAAACAGGTGGGTATAAATACTACAAGTAGAAAATACAGATTTTATGATATAGGTATAAATGATCCTAACCAGACAGTACAGAAAAAAACCTCTTATAAGTATGAGAATTATACTACTGTACTAAGTGATATGATAGGCGGTAATTCTGATGTGTATATTTACTATAATACCCAGAATAATGATTGCCTATTTCTATTAATAAGTAAAAATACTAATAGAGTAGTTAATATGACTTATTATACTGATTGCGACAAAGTAATGGAAAATCTTAGCAGGATTGGTGAGTAAATAAGAACCGTCCCTATATACTCAAAAAAAGCTTGCATTATGTTGACTTATCTGTTAGAATACTTCAGAACTTAATAATAATTACTAGAGTGGGTTCGGAATTCCGAATCCACTTTTGTTTATGCTAAGGGGTGAAAACCTCTTCTTTCCAGATGAAATGGAGGATGAAAATTGAAAAAGGTTGAAATTGAAGAGAGGACAGAGGCTCTAGTGCTTCCGATAATAGAATCGGCGGGACTTGAACTGTGGGATGTCGAGTATGTAAAGGAAGGCTCCGATTATTACCTCCGAGTTTACATCGATAAATCGGGTGGAGTTAATATCGACGACTGCGTTCTTGTAACAAGAGCTCTAAATGAGAAGCTGGATGCGGACGACTTCATCGAGGATGCTTACATACTTGAGGTTAGTTCTCCGGGACTTACCCGTAAGCTTAAGAAGGATAAGGAGTTTGAGAAGAGCATCGGAAAGCTGATACGAGTCAAGCTCTATAAGGCGGAGGATGGCTCTAAGGAGCATGTAGGACGACTTAAGGAATTTGCTCCAGATAAGCTAACTATAGAAGTCGACGAAGCCGATATATCACTTAGTCGTGACAACATATCGAGTGTCAGACTTGAATACGAAGAAGTAGAAGAATAGAAAGTCAGTATTAATAACAAATATTAGTACTATATATAAATAAATATTCACATATGAAGATTAATTAAAGGAGGATATGATGACAGATATAATTGCAGCATTAAATATGCTAGAGGAGGAGAAGAATATTAGCAAGGAAATGATGATAGATTCTATAGAGAAGGCTATCATTTCCGCTTGCGAGAGAGATTTTGGAAAGGATGCAGTTAAGGTACATATGGATCCTGAGACAGGAGAAATCACTGTTACAGCTCCAAAGCAGGTTGTAGATGAGATAAATGATCCAAATACAGATATTCTCATCGATGAGGCAAAGCACATCGACCCTGACTGTGAAATCAATGATTTCGTTGAGTGTGAGATCAAGACAATCGATTTTGGTCGTATAGCTGCTCAGAAGGCAAGAGGAATTATTCTTCAGAATATCAAGGAGAATGAGAGAAAGGCTGTATATGACTACTTCAAAGATAAGGAAAGAACAATTATCACTGGTGTAGTTCAGAGAAAGGTTGGCTACAACCTCAGCGTTAATCTTGATAATAAAACAGATACTATTCTGTCATCTAGAGAAATGATTCCAGGTGAGAAGTACAATCCTGGAGATAGAATCAAGCTTTACATCGTAGGTGTAAAGGAAAATGAGAAGAGTGGTTTCAGAATCATTACTTCTAGAACACATCCTGAATTTGTTAAGAAGCTCTTCGAGAGAGAGGTTGCTGAAATCGCTGATGGTACAGTTGAAATCATGAGTATTTCTCGTGAGCCTGGTTCACGTTCTAAGCTTGCTGTTTGGTCAAATGATCCAGACGTTGATGCAGTTGGAGCATGTGTAGGTCTTAACAGTGTTCGTATCAACAACGTTGTTGATGATCTTGGTGGTGAGAAGATAGACGTTATTGAGTGGGATGAGGATCCAGCAATCTTCATCGAGAATGCACTTCGTCCATCACCAGTTATTTCAGTTGATGTTGATGAGGAAGAGGGAATAGCAAGAGTTGTTGTTCCTGATGAGAAGCTTTCACTTGCAATTGGTAAAGAAGGTCAGAACGCTCGTCTTGCTGCTAGACTTACAGATTACAAGATCGATATCAAGAGTGAGAGTCAGGCTGCTCAGGATGAGTATAATGATGAAGAATATAGTGAGGAAGAGTATGACGAGGAAGATGCAGCATTTACAGAGGAAGAAGTAAATGCAGCTATCGAAGAACTTGAGAATGAAGAGTCAGAAGTTGAATCAGCAGAAGCTGAAGAGGTTACTGAAGAGTCAGAGGGGACTGAAACAGGAGAAGACGCAGAATAATTAAACGAAAGAAGTGCGAGTGTGAGTACAAAGAAGAAGAATGTTGGGCGTAAGCCTATGCGTAAATGTGTTTGCTGCGAAGCTGAGAAACCAAAGGGTGATATGATACGTATTGTGTTGTCCGGTCGGAACACTTCTGTTGAGGGTGTTGTCAAGGATGACACAGGTAAACAGCATGGCAGAGGCGCATACATATGCAGAAATGACAAATGTATAGATAAGGCATTTGCGGATGGTCTTATAGATGAAACTGTGAGAGACATTTGCAGGCAAGAGATGGAAAAGGGTAAGCTCCAGATGCTTTCACTTGTTATGAAGTCGGGCAGGTTATCTGCTGGTGAATATCAATGTGAAGAATCCATTAAAAAGGGAGTCAGCTATTTCGTAATCATTGCTGAGGATGCTTCAGATAACACTCGTAAGAAATTCGTGGACAAATGTGAATATCGAGATATCCCATACACGATCTACGGCAAGAAAGAAGAGCTTGGACGCCTCATAGGAAAGGCGGAAAGATCGGTAGTCTCGATAGAAGATGAACAGTTTGGAATTCAGTTTATTAGACGATTTGGAGGTAATGAATGAAAATATTTAATTATGCAAAGGAATTAACTAAGGAAGCCGGAAGACAGGTTACCGCAAATGATATAATCAGAGTTCTTAGTAAGAAGAAGGATGGACTCAGAATGACATCTGAAATAGATGATGAGCTCATGGAATACGCTAAGATGATGATAACAGGTAAGGTTCCACCAAAGCCTGTAAAGAAGGCAGAGCCAAAGCCAGCTCCTGCTCATAAAACACCTAGAAAGCCTAGAACTACAGATGGTCCTAGAGCTTACGAAGGTCCTAGAAGAGGCGAAGGTCCAAAGGCTAGACCTACTGGAAAGAAGATAGTTAAGCCAGCTGCTGAAGAAGAGAAGAAGGTTGTTAAGACAACTACTAAGGCAGCAGAAGCTGCTGTAGAGGCAGAGGTTAAGACAGAGACTAAGGCAGCAGAAGCAAAGGTAGCTGAAAAGGAAGTAAAGGCTACAGCTAAGACAGAAGAAACAAAGACAGTTGAGAAGAAGACTGCTACTAAGACAGCTAAGGCTGTTGAAGAAAAGGCTGAAACAGAAAAAACAGCTGCAACAGCGGCTAAGGATACAAAGGAAACAAAAGAGGTAAAGGAGCCTAAGACTTCAAAGCCTGCTAGAGAGATTAAGACTCCTAGAGTATCTAAGGAAGAGAAGGAAGCTAAGGCAGCTAAGACTACAAAGTCAGCTAAGGGAACAAGAACTTCAGCTAAGACTACTGAGGATAAGGCTCCTTCAACTAGAAAGCCTTCACGTCCAGCTAAGGTTGAGGCAGTAGAAGCACCAGCTGAGAATCAGAAGAGATCTTCTGGAAGAAAGGGCGACAAGTCCAAGGATAAGGAAAAGGAAGCTCGTAGAGAGAATAAGGAATCACGTAACAGACGTGAAGAGAAGAGATCTAAGAAGAATGACTTCAGAGACATGGATGACATGGCTCAGGAGAGAAAGAAGAAGCCTAAGAAGCAGGAGAAGAAGGAAGAGGAAACTATTAAGACAGTTACACTTCCTGAGGTGATGACTCTTAGCGAGTTCGCTGCTAAGATCAAGCAGCCTGTAAATGCACTTATCAAGAAGCTTTTCCTCGAAGGCAAGATGTATACAGTAAATACAGACCTTACTTACGAAGAGGCTGAACTCATTGCTCTTGAGTATAATATCATTTGTGAGCAGGAAGTTAAGGTTGATATAGTAGAAGAGGCACTTAAGGATATAGAAGATCCTGAGGATTCACTGGTTGAAAGACCTCCAGTTGTCTGCGTAATGGGTCACGTAGATCACGGTAAGACATCCCTTCTTGATGCTATTCGTAAGACAAGCGTTACTGAAGGCGAGGCTGGTGGTATCACACAGCATATCGGTGCTTATACAGTTAAGGCAAATGGCAAGAAGATAACCTTCCTTGATACACCAGGACATGAAGCATTTACTGCAATGAGACTTCGTGGTGCTATGGCAACAGATATCGCAATCCTTGTTGTAGCAGCTGATGATGGTGTTATGCCACAGACGGTAGAAGCTATTAACCATGCTAAGGCAGCAGGTATTGAAATAATTGTTGCAGTTAATAAGATAGATAAGCCAAGTGCTAATATCGAGAGAGTAAAGCAGGAGCTTGTTGAATATGGACTTATAGCTGAGGATTGGGGTGGAAGCACAGTCTTCGCACCTGTTTCAGCAAAGAGTCATGAAGGTATTGATAATCTTCTTGAAATGATCCTTCTTACAAGTGATATTCTTGAGCTTAAGGCTAACCCAGCTCGTAAGGCTCGTGGTATTGTTATAGAGGCTAAGCTTGATAAGGGTCGTGGTGCGGTTGCAACACTTCTCGTTCAGAAGGGTACTCTTAAGGTAGGAGACTTCATCGCTATCGGTGAGTCACACGGACGTGTAAGAGCTATGACAGATGATAAGCAGAGAAGTCTGAAGGAAGCAACTCCTTCTATGCCAGTTGAGGTTATTGGTTTATCTACTGTACCAAATACTGGAGAAATCTTCATTGCAACTGATACAGAGAAGGAAGCAAGAAACATAAGTGATGCATTTATCACAAGAGGTAAGGAGAACCTTATCGCTGAAACTAAGGCTAAGATGTCTCTTGATGATATTTTCAGTCAGATGCAGGAAGGAACTCTTAAGGAACTGAATATTATCATCAAGGCTGATGTTCAGGGTTCTGTAGAGGCTCTGAAGCAGAGTCTTCTCAAGCTTTCTAATGAGGAGATTGTTATTAAATGTATCCACTCCGGAGTTGGTGCAATAAATGAGTCTGACGTAACACTTGCAGGTGCTTCAGATGCCATTATCATCGGATTTAACGTTCGTCCAGAACCAATGGCTAAGCAGCTGGCAGATTCGGAAAAGGTTGACATAAGACTTTATAAGGTTATATATAATGCTATAGATGATATCGAATCAGCTATGAAGGGAATGCTTGATCCTATTTATGAGGAGAAGGTAATCGGTCATGCTGTAATCCGTCAGACCTTCAAGGCTTCTGGCGTTGGTACTATAGCAGGTACATTTGTTGAAGATGGTTCAGTTGAGAGAAATGCATCAGCTAGAATTACTAGAGATGGTGAGCAGATCTGGGATGGTAAGATTGCTTCCCTTAAGAGATTTAATGATGATGCTAAGGAAGTTAAGGCTAGCTTCGAATGTGGTATCGTCTTCGAAGACTTTAATGATGTTAGAGAAAATGATACAATAGAAGTCTACAAAATGGTTGAGGTGCCTAGAGACTAATATGAGAGGTAATAAATCAAGAGGTGCTCGCGTAAATAGCGATGTACAAAGAGTTATAAGCCATATAATTGAATTTGAGCTTAAGGATCCAAGAGTCAGCTCTCTTGTATCAGTAGTAAAATGTGATGTTACTAATGATCTGAAGGAATGCAAGTGCTATATATCAGTACTTGGTTCTGAAGAGGATGGAGAGAGTACATTACAGGGACTTGTCAGTGCCAGCGGTTTTATCCGCAAGCGCCTGGCAGAGTCACTTAATCTTAGATATACTCCAGTGATTGAGTTTAAGCTTGATAAATCTATAGAATATGGCGTAATGATGTCTAAGAAGATAGATGACATTATATCTGGAGACGAGTGATTCAGAAAGGATAATTAAATGGCGGGAGATATTATTAAGAAGTCAAAGAAGTTGCATCAAATGATTTCTTCAGCTAATTCAATTGCTATTATAGGTCATATACATCCCGATGGAGATTGTATAGGATCTAACCTAGCTATGTATAATTACATAACAGACAATTATAAAGGAAAGACAGTTCAGGTATATGATGAGAGCTTTCCATCTAGTTTTAAATTCCTGAGTGGTTCTCGCAAGATAAAGCATGAGCCAACAGGAGAAAGATATGATCTGGCTATATCTATTGATGTATCAGATAAGGACCGTCTGGGTAAATTTGCTGATATTTATAACAATGCAATCTCTACAGTATGTATAGATCATCATGTCAGCAATCCTGGATTTGGCGATCTCTGCTACATAGACGGCGATGCATCTAGTGCATGTGAGGCTATGTGTGACCTTATCGATATGGATAAGGTTGGAGAAAAGACAGCTAATTGCCTATATCTTGGTATGATTCATGATACTGGAGTTTTCAAGTATTCTTGTACTACTAGAAAGACAATGGAGCTGGCTGGACTTCTGCTTGAGAAGGGCGTTAAGTCTGATATGATCATCGATGATACCTTTTACAAGAAGTCTTATAAGCAGAATATGCTTATGGCTAGAGTTATTCTTGAGTCAAGACTTCACTCAGAAGGCAAGATCATTTCAGGTCTCATTACTAAGGGTATGTTTAAAGAGTTTAAATGTACCTCAATGGATACAGATGGAATAGTAGAACAGCTGAGACTTACTGATGGAGTAGAAGTAGCTATTTTCTCATATCAGCTGACAAAGAAATCATATAAGTTTAGTCTTCGTTCTAAGTCAATCGTTGATGTAAGTAAGATTGCTTGCAGCTTCGGTGGTGGTGGTCATATAAGAGCTGCTGGATTTGAAACAGAAGCAGACTATGAGGAGACCCTCGCCAAAATTATAGAGATGGTTGAGGCTGAGCTAAACAGTAAAGGTTAAACGAATGTTTAATGGAATAGTAAATGTATATAAAGAGCAGGGCTATACTTCGCATGATGTCGTAGCTAAGCTTCGTGGTATATATGGTCAGAAGAAGGTAGGCCATACGGGTACACTTGATCCTATGGCTGAAGGTGTTCTGATAGTTGTTCTCGGACAGGCAACCAAGCTCAGTGACATTATAGTTTCTGGTACTAAAAGGTATATAGCTACTATGAGACTTGGTCTCACAACTGAAACAGACGATATAACGGGTGAGATAAAGAAGTCTTATTCAAGAGACGAGCTGATGAATACATTTGCATTCTTATCTGATGAAGTCAGTATCAGAAATGAGATACATGATGTAATGATGAAGTATTTAGGGAAATCTATGCAGGTTCCCCCTATGTATTCTGCTATCAAGGTAAATGGTAAGAAGCTATATGAGTATGCCAGAGAAGGCAAGACGATTGAGCTACTTCCTAGACCAATTGAGATATATAGTTTAGATGTTCTGAGTGTTGATATGGATACACTGGATGTGAGATTCGGTGTTGTTTGCTCTAAGGGAACATATATAAGAAGTCTTATACGTGATATCGGAAATGATCTCGGTACCGGCGCTACAATGTCTAAGCTCCTAAGAGACGAGGTAAATGGTATTCGGTACGAAGATGGTTACAAGATAAGCAATCTTCAAAAGCTTAAGGAGATAGATAGACTAGGTACTTCAGTTCTTCCAATGGACGAGATACTTAAGGACACTCCAGCGGTTAATATAAATCCTTCTGGTGAAAAGTATCTAGATAATGGAAATAGACTGATACAGGATGATTTCGATATTCAGGGAGAGGCAAATATTTATACACTAAATGCTTCTCAGTTCTTCAGAGTATATTCAGAGGGTAAATTAAAAGCTCTCTATGTATACGATAATGAAAAAAATGATTATAAGGTATATAAAATGCTATGAATGGAGCAGCAGTAACAATAGGTAAATTCAATGGATTTCATCTAGGACATCAGATTCTGCTAGATAGTCTAGCGGACGAGGCTCTAGAAAAGGGATATGATGCCTATTGTATAAAGCTAGTTTTCTCGAATGAAAGGATATTTACTTCCGAAGAGGAACAGGAGATATTAAACGAGAAATATAATAAAATGTCGCTCGAATGTATATCCTTTACTCCAGAATTTGCAAGTCAAAGTCCCGAGGATTTTGTAAGGACTGTTCTAGTAGATAAATATAATGTTAAATATATATCTGTAGGTAAGGATTTCAGATTCGGAAAGGATAGAGCTGGAAATACAGAGATTCTGACGGAACTAGGAAATCGCTATGGTTTTGAAGTTAAGGTTTTTGATAAGCTTCGCATTGATGATGGAATAGTTAGTTCGACTAGAATCAAAGAGAAAATGGCAGAAGGCAATATGCAGGAAGCCAGTCGTCTACTTGGAAGACCTTATAGTATATCTGGAATAGTAGAGGGCGGAAAAAAGCTAGGAAGAAGTCTTGGCTATCCAACGATTAATCAAAAATTAGCTTCAGATAAAATATTACCTTTATTTGGAGTTTATTCCAGCGACGTTTTGGTATATAATAGTACAGGTGATTTTTCGAAATACAAGGGAATTACCAATATTGGTATCAGACCATCAGTGGATGATGGCGACATACCAACCGTAGAAACCTTTATATATAATTTCAGTGATGATATATATGGATACAAGGTTAAAATTATTCCTAAAGTATATATTAGACCAGAGAAGCACTTTAATTCGCTAGAGGAATTAACCGAACAAATATCCCGGGATACAAAGTTTGCAGATAGCTTATAAATATCATGCACCAGTAGCTCAGTGGATAGAGCAATGGCCTCCGGAGCCATGTGCGTGGGTTCGATTCCCGTCTGGTGCAATTTAGTAAATCAATACCACTAAACAGGGAATCGAACAGCGAGGCCGAGTCGCTTTAGCGACGAGAGAATGATCCAGTGGATCATTCGAGCCGAAGCCGGCCTGATAGGCGACGAAGTCGCCGGAGGGATTCCCGTCTGGTGCAATATAGGTATCGATTTGCGGAGCAAATCGATGCTCCGAACGAAGGTGAGGACACACTGTGCGGAGCACAGTAATTCTGCGAAGCAGAATCAGGGTTTGCGAAGCAAAGCCTGGTGCAAATAGGTATCGATTTGCAAAGCAAATCGATGCGCAATAGGAAATATAAAAGGGGCATATTATGGCACGTAATAGAAAAAAAGAAGTAAAACTCAAGAAAATGCTATTAGTTATATGGTTTGTGTTTATCGTATCACTGACCGCATTTGGATTCATTCTCTACAAGAAGAGAGATACAGTAAAGGACGATCTGAAGATTACAACCAGATTTTCCTATCAGACAAATGCTAATCAGGATATTAACGCACTCATAATTACTTATCTAAATGCTATGGCTTCCTGTGATCAGGATACACTCAAGGCTTGTGTTACTACACCAGATAAGTTTAACGATATGGCAACTATTCAGAGTCAGTCCAAGATAATTACTGCTTATAGCAATATCAACTGCTACACAGTAAGAGGAAATGATGATGATTCTACTATAGTGTATGCAGTTTCAAATATCTCTATTGTAAATATAGAGTCAACACCACTGGATATACTTGGACCATATTACGTAGTAAAGCAGGATGGTAAGTACCTGATTGATAATTCTGATCTAAGCGAAGATGTTCAGAAGTACATGAAGAAGGTTAATAGAACAACAGATATTCAGGAGCTTTATCAGACAGTTAAAGCGGATGAAGATAAATGTGCTGAACAGGATCCTGCCTTTAAGGAGTTCCTAGATAGACTAAATAATTAAGACTAAAAAAGCTCTCATTAATTTGAGAGCTTTTCTTCATTTTCGGTATTATTATCATTTAGCATTGAAATGTCAATTCCTCTAGGCTGAACAGGAGTGGAGAAAACTATTTGAGTTTCTGTTTTTCCATATGTTTGCAACTGACCTATAAAATGGTCCAGCTCCTGAGTGCTAGGGAAGCATACCTTTATAAGCATTGAATAATTTCCTGTAACACAATTACATTCGAGTACATTTGGACAAGCTTCTATGAAAGGATAGAAGTCTGCTTTCTGATGTGGCTCCAGTGTCAGGTTAATAAATGCTGTTATGTGATAGCCCAGAGTTAAGGGATTGAGCGATGCATGATACCCAGTTATTATTCCCTTTTTCTCTAGTCTTTCTATTCTTGATGAAACTGCAGGAGATGATAGGAAAACCTTTTCTGCCAGAAACTTAAGTGGGTATCTGGCATTCTCCTGTAATAATGATAGTATTTTAATATCAATCTTATCCATGACATTCTCCAAAACTTAATAATATTATGTGAAATGCTATAAATCTTTGTTATTATAAACCTATTCTACATATTTTGCCACATGTTTTTTAATAATATTAAGTTTTTTGCTAATTTTGTTAAGAAGTCGACTTTCTTGAATTATAAATTGAAAGATGGTATATTTTTAACATGTTTGTTTTGAGCAGAGGGTGCTATGGAAGAGGATAAAATTCGTATAAATAAATACCTGAGCCAGGCCGGGGTTCTTTCTCGTAGAAAGGCTGACGAAGCTATCGAGAGAGGCGAGGTTGAGATAAATGGCATTATGGCTACTAGCGGAGCAAAGGTGTCTCCGGGAGATACAGTTACATATAAGGGTGAAGTGGTTTCTGCCGACGATGTTGAAAAGGTTATCCTCGCTTACAACAAGCCTCTGGGACTAGTATGTACATCAAAGGATGCTGATAAAGATAGCATTTTCAGAAAGATTGATTACCCGGATATGCTTTATTATGTAGGAAGACTTGATAAGAATTCTCAGGGACTTGTACTTCTTACAAATGATGGTGAACTTGCGAATCAAATACAGAAGGCTCGTAATAATCATGAGAAGGAATATATTGTTCGAGTTGATAAAAGGCTTACAGCTGATTTCGTGAATGGAATGAAAGCGGGTGTTCCGCTTGATGTAAGTGACGACTGGAAAGAACATGATGGAGACGACTCTCAGAAGAAAATCAGAGTCACAAAGAAATGTGAGTTAGAGCAGATCGGTAGTAATACATTTCGCATCATCCTTACAGAAGGTATTAATAGACAGATTAGAAGAATGTGTGAATACTTTGGCTATAGGGTTGTATTCCTTAAGAGAGTCAGAGTCATGAATATTGGACTTGGAAATCTACCTATGGGTAAATATAGAAAGCTTTCAAAGAATGAAGAGGCTACACTTAGAAAGCTTTGCAAGGGGAATAAATGAGTAAGATTGACAGAATAAAAGAATTAGTTGGTATACTGAACGAAGCATCTAAGGCTTATTATGCTGAGGATGTCGAAATAATGAGTAACTTTGAATATGACAAGCTATATGATGAACTGGTAAGTCTCGAGGCTGAAACGGGTATGATCCTCGCAAATAGCCCAACTCAGAATGTTGGATATGAGGTGGTTTCAGAGCTTCCTAAGGAGAGACACCCTGCCAGAATGCTTTCGCTGGATAAGACTAAGGAAGTGGATGCGCTGGTTAGCTGGCTCGGAGATAAGAAGGGCCTTCTTTCCTGGAAGATGGATGGTCTTACGGTTGTTCTTACCTATGAGGAGGGTAAGCTTGTTAAGGCTGTTACTCGAGGTAATGGTGAGATAGGCGAGGTAATAACTGCTAATGCCAGGACCTTTGTAAATATCCCTGGTGCTATAAGCTATAAGGGAAAGCTTACTATCAGAGGCGAGGCTATTATCACTTATTCTGATTTTGAGAAGATAAATGCATCTATCGTGGATGCTGATGCAAAGTATAAGAATCCAAGAAATCTATGTAGTGGTTCTGTTAGACAGCTTAGTAGTAAGGTGACTGCTGAGAG
>CACYQC010000028.1 GCA_902776395.1 uncultured Lachnospiraceae bacterium | reverse complement strand
CTTTTCGGGGTTTTTCGTTTTGCTCTATATATTCGCTTAATGAGTACCCATCTATATATAAGTGGTTGACATAATGTTAAAAGGAGATAACATATGACAAAAACAAATAATAAAAAACTAAATACTGAACTAATAACTTCATTATCCAATGAAGACTACAGGAAACTCGTTGATAAAGATTGCCAAAACCAATTCCAAATGGGTGGCTATATGTGTACGATTATATCCAATGAAAAAGGATATAGAAATTGGGATGGCATGTATTGGGTGGATTCAGATGGAAAGCTATGGCCATACATAGGAAGACTATATCATGCAAACAGTGTTCCCACAGCACTTGACTATATTAGCAGGGGGTACATTTACTCAAGGCAGAAGGGTGATGAATTAAATAAACAGACAGCGCAACGTTCTGATGAGCTAGATAAAGCATTAGGTATATATAATGATATATTCTTTGATACTTCTGATATTCCATATTGTGTAGGAACTAACACTAGCGCATACGGCCCCATAATGTTTGTGTTGAAGCCACAAGTAATTAAGGGTAAGCGTATAAGGGTAACTAAGCTGAATCCGTTTGTTAAGAAGAATCTCACATATGATTCTCTGTACTATAAAGATGTAGAAGGAATTAAAGCAGGAATAAATGATGGTGGCACTACCAGATTCCTCATGAATACGATGCATCATACAACTATTTATAATACAGAGACAATACCACTTAAAGGAAATCTGGAAGCAATTTACATAGAGAGACATAGAAGTGGCGATAGAAGAGAATTGAAGCTACGCGACAGACTCAGGCGCGAACTTGACAAAAATGGTTTGAAGGATGTTGAAATAGCTATTAGAGAAATGGCCCCAAAAGTAGATAATTTTGGTTATGCAAATGATTATAATGTTTTATGGGATGAACCTGTAGTGTGATACAATGTGTATTAGATGTAGATTTATGAATCGAAATAAGGAGAATAGTATATGGCTAAGCAAAAACTAGAAAAAGAATATATGCCTCTTAATATCATGGAATTAAATGCATATGAGGTTGCGTATTATTACATGGTTGGGAAAACTATTGATAGTTCTGATGTAGGGTATAAATGTAGTGCGCCTATGTCGCTCGACCTATTTAATTTGGGAAAAATCTGTGGGGGTAACGTAAGACTAAAAAGATTCTTGCCAGGCAAGTATCTTAAGGATAATAAAAAAGAGGCTGCGCTAGAAAAAACAGATGCGATAGTGAATATCAATTTCGATTATCCTGATATCGAAGTGATAAATAACTTAGAGTTTGATAGTCCTGAAAAAGTGAAGTTCAACATGACTGGAAAATGGAAAAAAGCTTCTGAAAATAAACTTTCTAATTTATATTCTGAATTCTTTATAATTTATCAAAAATATATCTCATACTACAATTATGAGATTAGAAGAACCTCGTTAGAAGGCAAAATTGAAATTCCAAGTTGGAACGAGTTTATTAACTATAGAGTGCCAAGCGATAAATCTGGAAGTATGACTCCTGAAGAGGCAGCAATGCTATCAGCGGTCAATAATGTAAATAAAGAGTACGAAAAGGCCCAAAATATTAATAATGATAATACAGAAATAGTAGAAATGAGAATTCTATTTGATAAATACTTTGAGTATTATTATAAGAGAGCTTATCTGGGAACGGCAATATCTCGTACCCTAAAAAGGTTTAAAAAGCTTATAGATTATTATGTTGAGAAAGTAGAAAACTATAACAATATAGATACAAGTGTACAGGACGGTATAGACGCTAGTTTGAGATTAAGAATTCTTTTATATACTAATGGCTTGGATATTGCATTTAAAAGAAAAAAGAATGTCCACTATGTTAATTATAAAAGATCTGCGAGTAAAGCTAAGAAGGGTAATGTTATCTTTATAGCAGAGCAGTTATATAAACCTATGATGGCGTGGACATGGTTGGGTTTGCCTTACGAAGATATGGGGAAATGCGACCTGACATCCAAGAAGGCTTATGAAGCTCTTGTCATGTCATCTATAGTGAATAGAGTTAAGATTAATAATCCTAAAGAGAGCATCCTAATGCTGAATAGTGTGGAATCTCCTAAAATAAATGGAAATAGGAAGATTCTTATAAAAGAAAAAGATGACATCAAACTTCTTAATGACGAACAGTATAAGGAGAAGTTCGGTAAGCCTTTTGAACACCATAATGTCATATGGGATGGAATGGCGCTTGTTGATAAATCAGTATTTGAGGAGGCGGGATATAAAAAACTAGAGAACGGGAAAGATAAATCACAGGGTATGATGTTGCTTCGTAACAGCTTCTTCAAGGCTTGTGCATTTAATACGAATATAACTGAGTATTATGAAGATAATAATATAAAAACAGTTGAGGACATGTTCGGAAGAAAATTAGATGCTTCAAAGATTAAAATGATTGTGACTATTGATAGTCTGAAGCTAAGTAAGTTTTCTATAAATTTCTTTGACAAGGGTATGCCTGACAATCCAAATGATGAAGATGCTGATAAAAGCATGTATGAGTATTGGCTTGATCATATAGATGATACATTTGGCATTGTTAAAGAAGAGCATGAATCTCATATTGCGCATGGAAAAATGCATGAGGTTAGTTACCAGATGCTAAATACTTTGCCTCTTTCTTACGATGATATGCGTGTTCTTGCAAAAAATGATATAGATTACATCAAACTTATGAAGAAAGAGCCTGCTGTTATGGCAGAGAGGCTTAAGAATACAGCTAGTTCAGTTAGGAAGAGATTCTATATATTAAACATGATAAAGTATGCTCCAGATTTTGAGAATACATCCCCTATTTATACGAAGTTCCTGGATGATGAGGTAGAAGCTTGTAGGAAAAAGTTGAAGAAGGGAAGATTGAAGATTAAGTCTGACTTCTACGTTCTATGTAGCATGCCGATGGAAATGCTTGAATATTCTGCATATAAGAATAGAAAGATTAAGTCATATCTAAATAGTGATGAAGCGTATATAGATGAAACAAATAATAATAATGCCCCTATAAGAGGAGAACGAATTACGCTACTTAGATACCCACATATGAATTCGGGTTCTTTCTGCGCACTTAAACAAACTAAAAAAGGGAAGTATATAGACCAAATTCATAAATACTTTAACCTAAGTCATAAAAATGGAAGTAACATTATTATAGTTTCTCCATGGGAAAGCAATATAATGATTAAGCTTGGAGGAGCAGATTTCGATTCAGACACAGCTCTTGTAGTATATGATGAAACTATAAAAGCTGCAGTTGATAAATTAAATACTCTAGATTGGATTGACGCGAAGACGGATGGTACTCCTGTGGCACTTGCTGATGAGAAAAGTCTTAAAGGAGAAGCTGAACTTTATACTAATACACCAAAGGATATGGCCATACTAGATCAAAGGCTATCGGATTCAAAAATAGGTGTGATTTCAGACGATGCTCAGTTATGTAACTGCATTATGTGGGATGTATATAATAAATTACAGGATTCTAAAAAATCTTTGAAAATCAATAAAAGAATTGCGAAAAAGTTTTTACAGACCGTTTATGATTCCATTTTAAAATTATCTGTATTAAATGAACTTGAAATAGATAGACCAAAGCATAGTATCGAAATAGTTCCAGACGATTACAGAGATATAATAAAGGATGAAGTAATTGAGTTAGCTAAAAAGGTTTATAAAGACGAGAAATATGTAGAAGATAAATATAATGAAAGTAGTAGAAGAACTAAAGCCTGTATCCCTGCGTTCCTTTATGAAAAGAAAGGATGTCCATCATATGCATATAGAAGAACCGCTGACGATGGTTATTGGGATGTACCTACAGATTATATCTTCAAGCTTCTTGATGAAGAAAAGCCGGAAATAAATAATGCTAAAATGAGAATTGGAAGAGGTAAATCGAAAAAGCTGCACGAGTACTTTGATTATAATGAAGTTAGACTAGGGGAGAACGCTCAAGTAATAAATAAAATAAGGAAGGATATTAGAGAGGCTTTAGCAATTCTTGATTCTATAGATTCAGACAAAAATTATGATGAGTTAGAAAAAGATGAGGCTAGAGAAGAAGTTCATAATGAAGTATTGAACAATATAAATATCGAGAAATTAGATGTAGACAGTATTAAATGTCTCCTCTCATATGCGTTCGCAACCTATACGAGCAGCTTTGGAGAACATAGGAAAGGGGAGTATAAATACAAAGAGTTTGCTATTAATCCAAACAGGGGTAGATATTTAGGGCTGATTTTTGCCATCGGAGAGAATAATAAGGGTGACGACGGAATTAATCTGGCCGCTAAATGTATTAAAGATTATGATGTTAATAAGCTACCTAAATTAATATATGAACCTCAAAAGGCTGCTGAATTAGTTGCTGCTGATGATGAAGATCACGTAGTGATTTTCGGTGAGGTTTACAAAAAGAAGTTTTCAAGAGGGAGATGATGATGTGACTATAATTTTCTACTTAATATTTAGCATATTTATCTTATTATCAATTGCAGTATTTATTTATGACATAGTATTTACGTACATTAAGCATATGATGCGACCAGAAACAAAATGTGTACATTCGTTTGTGGTGTGGGTTATGTGTTTTATTGAAATGATTGTTCTATATAAATTGGGAATTAGAGGCATTAAGTTTTTCCTAATACCGGATATTATAGTAGTAATATTTTTTATAGGATTGTTAATGCAAGTATATACTGTAGCAGAAATAATCAAGCGTAAAAATTAATATTTTTTTGGATGTTTAATAATGCGCCCACCTCGGAAACGCTTATACTTAGGGGTTTCCGAGGCTTTTTTTGATTTATCTATATATTCGCTTAATGAATACTCTTCTATCTATATTGGCCGCCTCGGTGGCCAGGATAGAAATGACTTACTACTCTTAATGAAAGGAAACTAAGAAAATGAAAAAAAAGAATTTTTATGAGACGGATTACATCCCCTTCTCAGGCAAGACAAACCCTATGGATGTAGACCTCATGAATCCTACTAATATCTACGGATTCCTACAGGACAATGTTTATAAGCAGGATGAATATTGTAAAAAGTCAGCGATGCTTCTTTACAATCATGCCAGAGGAATTCCTTCAAGACTTATAGTATGTGGCCCTTCTGGAAATGGCAAAACGCTGGTAGCTGAGCAAATCAAAAAGCTTTGGCCTAAGACAATAATTGTTAATGCTGCAACTCTCACCAAGGAAGGTTGGGTGGGAAGTAACAAGGTTTCAAGCTTCCTGGATATGGTCGACTCTTCTGAACCAGACTATATTGTTGTATTTGATGAATTTGACAAGATAGTTCAGCCACATCACTCAAGTAGTGGAGAGGATGCTTCGGCCTACATACAAAGCGAGTTTCTTAAGCTTTTGGAAGGTGAGCAGATAAAGGTTGTAAAAAGAGAGATGGGCAAAGAAATAGTCTCTATTATTGACACATCGAAGATGAGCTTTATCTTCTGTGGTTCCTTTGCAGTAAAGGCAAATGACATAGCTAAGAAGAATTCTACTAAGGCGATAGGATTTACTGGAGTTGACTATGATGAAAAGCCTTATTCTAAGGAGCTCACAATTAATGACATTATTGACTATGGACTTATACCGGAAATAGCATCAAGAGTTTCAGATGTTGTTAATGTAAAACCGCTTACTCTCAAAGACTATGAATATTTACTTACAGACCATCCTGCTTCACCTGTAAAGAAGATTGAAGAGGATTATCAGGTAAAGCTGCATATTACTAAGAAGAAGCTGCGCGCAATCGCTAAGGAGGCTTATGAGTCAAACCTTGGGGTTAGATACGCCAACTCTAAACTCCGTAGATTAGTTGACCTGCAGATATTCGATTCCTTCGAGCATAGTAACAGCGAAATTACATTTATAGATTTAAAGTAGAAAAGGAGATACAAAATGAATCTTGAAATTAATTATGATGGGGTGAGAGTAGACGATGTGTCACTTACCCCAGATGAGTCAGAGAATGTGGATGTTCTTTATAACTACTCGCGTAATCTGCTGGTAAAGAATCCTGCAGTTGATTTTTCTGAAAGAGTAAAGTCTGGAGAGTTTAATGAATATTCTGACGATGAATATGACAGGTTGTTAAATCGTATGAAATTCTTCAGTAAAAGTTTCTTTTGTAATCAGATGTATCAAAATATATTCCAACTCGCTGCGTCTTCGATGAAGTATATCCTTCAATATGATAGCAATCTAGAGGATTACTATAATCAGATGGTAGTAGATGGACTTATAGATCCAGGTAATAAACTGGATGCTCAAACGAGACACCTGCTCAGTAGATATTATAATCTTGAAAAGTTTAGCACGGTTAGCAGTTTGATGGAACTATACAATTTGAATCATTTCGAGAGGGACTCTATATATTCAAAGATATGTAAATCAAGGCATCTTTATTTTGAAGACCAAGATGTTGAATACATAGTTTGTAGTATCGGACAAGTTGATTACTTTATTCCTGCAGAAGATTTGACTGCGTGTATTGATACAGGAGACAAAACAGTACTATTCACCTTCTATAATCCGTTTGGGGAAAATGCTTGCATAGACTATGGGACTGAATATGATGACGCTCAGTATCAGATTGATGAGGCGGAAGAAATAGCGAAGAATACAGTGATGATTAGGTATGACGAGAATTATATCGCTTCAGAAATGGAGCAACTTCTGGATAGAGATAAGCCTATCCTGTGGTACAACTTTGTTCAAAAGGAGTTTAGAGACTGCTTCGAATATATGGGACGTCTTAAGTATAGAGGGGTTAATACACATATGACGTATGATTTCTGTGAGGATGAACCTATCTATATATTCGATAGAATTCCGGATAAAGATGAGACTAAATAATTAGCGAAGTAATAAACCTCAAAAAAATAATAATAATTTAAAGGAGAAAACTAACATGAGAATGATAATTGAAGAAAACAGCAATCGAAATGAGTACTACTCTGTCGAGGACTATATGTTCAATAACAGGGAGTTGGTATTAAGTGGAGAGGTTAATCCTCAAACAATGACAGACCTTATCAATCAGGTAAGATATTTAGATTCAGTTTCGCCGGGGGAAGAGATAACGCTATTTATATCTTCGCCGGGTGGAGAAGTAACCAGCGGCCTCGCATTATATGATGTCCTAAGAATGGTCAAATCGCCTATCCGTACAGTCTGCATAGGAACTGCAGCAAGTATGGGGGCGATTCTTTTTCTTGCGGGAGATAAGAGATGTATGTTAAAGCATTCGAAGCTTATGATTCATGACCCTTCTGTAAATATGGGAAATGCTCCGTCCAAAGCGCTTGCTATTCAGGAGACCTTGGAAAACATAATGGATACTCGCGAGATACTGGCAAGGATTATTTCTGAGAGAACTGGACAGAAGCTTAGAACAGTATATTCCAAGACAAAGGGTGATGCCTATTTCAACGCTGAGGATGCTTTGGATTTTGGACTGGCAACAGAAATATTAGAAGAGATATAAACCATATATTAAGTTATTTTAATAGAAAGGAATAAACATATGAATTCTAGAGTTAAAAGACAATCAATCGACAAAAGATTAGTAGCTACTAAGAAGGTAGCAGATAAGGTGGATCACTTAGGTGATTCTGATTACAGAATGCTTGCAGATGGTTACTTCGTTCATAATGACACTCATAGAACGAGAATATCAAACAATGACCTCATTTGTGGTGGAACAGGTATGAACAAGACTATTGGTTATATCAATCCGCTTATCAGACAGATGTGCGGAAGTATGATTATTTCAGATACAAAGGATACCTTGTATGAGCTTCATGGCGATTATCTGAGGAAGAACGGATACAAGGTTTATAGGTTGGACATAGTAACTGGACGTGATTCCTGTGCCTATAATCCATTGGAGTATGTAAAGTATGATGCTGAAACTGACACATTTAATGAAAGAGATATAGTGTCACTTGCGAAGATGCTTTGTAATTTCAATTCTGAACATGATAAGTTTTGGAATGAGTCTGCGCAGATACTTCTGACGGCACTTATATCTTATATATTGGAAGCGACACCATTTTCGGACCATCATATGAACTCGATAAAAAAACTTTTTAACCTAGCAAATAATCCTAGCAAGTTAAATGCAATAATGGAAGAATTGGGAACGGAGAATCCGAGTAGCTTTGCATATAACAGATTTAAGACCTATAAAATGGTGGTTCAGGCTGAGAAAACTCACGCCTGTGTATTAATGTTTGCTGCAAATGCCATAAATAATTTTGACTGTAAAGAAACTAGAAATGTTTTCGAAAGTAGAAATGACCTGAAGTTCGAAGATATTGGTAAGGAGAAAACAGCATTCTTTATCAATATGAGTGACAGGGACCATTCGATGGATAACATAATTGGTCTTCTTTATAGAGACCTTCTCGATAAACTGATTACATATGCTGAGAGCCTTCCGGAGAAGAGACTTCCTGTTCCAGTTAGATTCATCATGGATGATTTCAGTGCGGGCTGTCGCATAGAGGATTTCTCTAAGATAATCAGTGTTATCAGAAGTAGAGAGATTTCAGTTTCTCTAGTTATTCAGAACATATCACAGCTGGAAGAGGGATATACAAAGCAGGAGGCAAGAACAATCATTGCAAACTGCGCGCATATTCTTTTCCTGGGTTCGTCAGACAATGAAACCATCGATTATTTCAGCAGGAAGATGAACGTTCCTTTTAATAAGATTCAGAATATGACGGTTGAGGATGCATATCTATTTGAGGCAGGTAATCCAAAGGGTGGCATGAAGGTCAAGAAGTACTATCCGCCAGAGATTAAGGCCAGCATAGAGAAGTATGCAAAGTTAGTTGAAAAAGAGCAGATGTCTAAATAGTAGAAAGGAGCTAAGTATGGATAATTTGACGATTTTGCAGAGGATGGAGATGACTGCTTCTGCCTATGAATGGAACCTTTTTGGGGGATTTGCTTCATTTCTGAATCTCTGCTTTGATAAAGAAGAGAGCACGGGAGAATATATCTACAATAAGGATAAAACTAATAGCTTCATTGATGAGTTAATGAAAATGCTAGATTGCTATCTCGAGAGCGCTAGGGGCTTTGGTCTATTAGGGACTGGTGATAGAGAAGAAGCCTATTATAGGGCCTTTTTTTATTTGACCATAAGACTTAGCACGATGCAGAGAACCTATCGGGATGAGGACTGTACGAGAGTTGGGCATTTCAATTCCTATGCTGAGGATTCGGTAATGCAGCTCACTCGAGATGAGTTCCTAAGTAGATATGCATACCTTAGATGGTATAAATCGCCGTTATGCCATATACCTAAAATGCTTGGAAAGATTGATACATATTTATATCTCGTAAATCGTTCAGGGTTCTATCTGGGTGATGATAAGAAATATATAGAAAGGTCCAAGAATTATGTGATGAGCTGTGAAGAGGGGGTCGAACAAGATGAATTAGAAAGCTTCGAGGCAAGTGAGAGACGGGCATATGAATACTTGATGCAGGATGTGGACTTTGATGGTCCTGATCTTGTAGATCAGGATGATTTAGAACAAGCTGTCTCTGATTATTTTGAAGGTATTTTCTATTATGGAAGCGACGATATGCCATATACTATTCAAAGTACGATACGCCTTTATCTAATTGATAAGGGGATAATTGATACTCGAGATTTTGAAGACGAGGCATTTGAGAAAGGAGAAAAAAATGAAGAAGATTGATGAAAAGGTTGCCCGCATATCCCTTGATAAGTTGATTGAAAATGCGGAAGCTGGAATCATTAGTAGACCGGCATATATCCTGAATATTTTGAAAGATGTGGGGGAATTAAATATGCCAATCGCAAATGCTAAGGAAGAAGCTCCTGTAACAATGAGTTTAAGAGATGCCGTCCTTAAGGAGGTTGTGAAGGGAAAGGATAAAGACAGACTTATTTTCTATGCACGACTTATAGATAGGATGCGCGCTCATCATAGTTTTGATATAAGAGGTGAATATTATGAGGATTAGTTTAGATGAAAGAATAGAAAGTAACGTAAGAAAAAGAAGGCTTCCTAGACGCGTTGTTAATAGCTTCTATCAGATACAAATTACGGACCTTTTTGAAGTATTAAGCAAATACTCGGAGGAACCGTTTTGTAAGGAAGAGATGCTAGAGTGTGTAAAAGAACTTATGGATAAAAGGGAAATCCCTTATGAGATTTCTCGTGTCGATGTAGGAACAGTTCTTTCTATATTAAGTTCACTTCACAGAAAATATGAAGAATATTC
The DNA here is from genome assembly GCA_902776395.1 of uncultured Lachnospiraceae bacterium. Classification (GTDB taxonomy): domain Bacteria; phylum Bacillota; class Clostridia; order Lachnospirales; family Lachnospiraceae; genus Eubacterium_Q. The sequence continues at coordinate 4,894 of CACYQC010000028.1, read as the reverse complement.
TGAGAGCGAACAGAAGCTACTCGATACTCTATTTATAAATACCTTGACCGTTTCTTCCTATTAAAGTAAAATAAGGCTTGCTGAGATGTACAGTTTCAGCGGCTTGTCCTCGTAGCTCAGCTGGATAGAGCGACCGCCTCCTAAGCGGTAGGTCGGAGGTTCGAATCCCCTCGGGGACGCTAAAAAACCACGAATCACTTTCTGATTCGTGGTTTTCTTATTATAATCTTATATTTCTGTTCTTACACTTCTTATTTCTAATTAAGTATTCCTTAATTTTTCCAATTAATAAACCTGCTGTGTATGCTGATTGTTTAGCTGATGTAAGGAAGAACCGCAGGTAGTACAATAAAATGCGTAGAAGCTATTTATTGTATTGCAGGTTGGACAATATATCAGCTGTCTTCTTGCCATTCTCTGAACTGAACGCTGTGGAACAGGATTCTGAGCCTGCTGACTTTGATCAGCTCTTGGAATATAATCTGTTGCCTGTTGCTGACCAGCGTATCCTGTCTGTTGCTGTCCATTATATGTAGCTCCTTGCTGCTGCTGACTGGCATACCCAGTTCCCTGTTGTTGCTGTCCGGCGTAACCAGTTCCCTGTTGAGCGGCGTAACCAGCACCTTGCTGTTGCCCGTAACCAGCTTGTTGCTGAGCGGCGTAGCCAGCCCCTTGCTGAGCGGCGGCGTAGCCAGCTCCTTGCTGCGCAGTGAAACCAGTGCTCTGTGGTTGCTGCTGTGACATTCCTGTTGGGGCTGCACCTTGTCCCTGTCCCTGCTGATATCTTGGTGGATAAGAATAGTTTCCGTAAGAAGGAGCCTGATAACCACCATATGCTTGATAAGGATTCGATGCTGGGCCAACCCAGTATTGCCTATATTCAGGTGCTTCGTACATCTGTTGATCACCCTTACGAGCAAGTATAACTCTTACGATTGTTACAACATCTGCTACAACAACGAACAGTAAGAAGATACCATACATTATAGGATTTCCTGTAAATAGACAGAAGTCATAGAAGCCGTGAAGTGATATGGCGATTATGAAGCCGATGATCATATTCTTTCTACAACCAGCCCTATCTCCATAAGATTTCAAATATTTAGCATTTCCATAATAGTATCCCATGAATACCGCACACATAGCATGTGCTGGTATGGCGAGAAGTCCTCTCTGAACTCCCAGTGATACAACATTAGTGTTCTCTGTAAATAGGTAGAGAACATTTTCTATAGCTGCAAATCCCATCGAACCAAAGAGACAATATACGATTCCGTCGAACTTATAGTTGAAGTTTTTATTTCTCCAGGTAGGAAGAAATGCTGCCATGAACTTAACGAATTCCTCGATTAATGCAACTCCAAATAGTGCGGTAATAAAATGATAGATAAATTCGTGAAGTCCACCAAACATAGCATCGATTATGAGTTTAGCTATCGACTCGAGTATAACAGCAGGAATGGCTGATAAGATACCCAGACCGAAAACTCCAAGGAGAAGTCCGATAGGCTCTCTCTCGTTACTGTCGGTAAGATAGATAAAAATCATAAGTGCTGCGGCAGGTATAACTGCCAATAAGATGATAAAAATAGTACTCATATAAACACCCTTTTCACTATAAAAATATGCTCACAGTATAACACACTTTTTTGCAATAAGAAAACACTTCCTTTTACGTTAATAATATAGTATAAATTAAACTATAGGTATAGCATTTTAAGAAGGAAATTATTCCTTTAATAAAAGTGTTGGTGGAAGGTGTAAAATGTTAACAAAGGTAATAAATGAAGAGTTCTCTGTTCTTCATAGTTCTAAAGAGATAGCCAGACAAGGAAGAAAAGCACTGATAATAACAGGACGCTTTTCGGCAAAGAGAAATGGTGCTCTGATGGAACTCCAGAAGGTTCTTCAGGACACAGGAACAGAGTATGTAATATATGATAAGATCGAAGAGAATCCATCGGTCGAAACAATAATGGAAGCTAGAGATCTTGGAATCAGCAAGGGGGCGGATTTCTGTATAGGTTTAGGCGGAGGTTCTCCAATGGATGCGGCTAAGGCTGTTGCTATCCTGTTATTCCATTCTGATAGAGGAGCGGATTATCTATATGAGAAGCCAACGAATCTAGATATGGATGAAAATGGAAATACCCTTGCCTATCCAGTGATTGAGATCCCTACTACCTGTGGAACAGGCTCCGAGGTTACTGGCGTTTCGGTTCTGACGAGACACGATCTCAAAACAAAGAAGAGTCTTCCTCATAGAGTTTATCCAGTTCTGGCGCTTCTTGATCCAAGGTATTTGATGCACGCTCCATATGAAATACTTCGTAATACAGCTATTGATGCGATGGCACATTTCATTGAAAGCTACATTAATACAAATGCCACAGAAGAGATAAAGCAGAAGATACTTGCTGGACTTAAGCTTTGGAGCTCTGGCAAGGAAGTTATAACTGGAGATAGAAAGGTTGGATATCTAAGTAATCCTGACATGTCTGCGGAAGAAAGGGTTACAGATCTGAAGATACTGTCCGATATGCTTACAGCATCTATGATGGCAGGCGAGGTTATCGCTGTTACAGGAACTTCACTTCCACATGCGCTTAGCTATCGACTGACATATCAGGCGGGAATAGCACATGGTCCGGCGACGGGTATCTTTCAGCCAGGCTTTATGAGCTACGCAGATGAGAAAACCCAGAAGGCGCTTCTTAGGGCTATGGACTTCCGTGATCTAAATGAGTTTAGGGAATTTCTTGGAAAGACCTGTGATATAAAAGGAATAAGTGATCTGGATTATAGTCTCATAATTGAGAACTCAATTAAGGATATTCTCTCAGAGCCAGCAAGGATGGAAAAGGTACCATATCCAGTAAATAGAGAAGTTCTAGAGAATATGGTTTCGTGATTGACACAGGGTTTTCAAACCGATATTATAGGTTTTAGAGTTATTATAATTAGATACTAAATGTCTTCGGGTTAGTTATGAAAGGAGAAAAAAATGGCATGTTTTTTGGTATCTGCGGCTGAAGCCGTAGTAGTAAAGGTGGCAGAGAAAGCACAGGAGAACGTAGAAAAGAAGGCTGAAGAGACATCTGCAGAATCAAAAGTTCACGTTCCATTTAGTAGAAAGCTTAAGTGGCTTTCATATATGCTTTGGGGAGGTGTGATTCTTCTTGCGTTTGAGCATATTTGGCATGGAGAGGTTCAACCTTTCTTCCCATTCCTTACCGCAATGGAAAGTCCTGCAAGTACAGCAGAAATGCTTCACGAGATGGCGACAGTCGGAGTGGCAATGGCACTTCTTATTACCGCTGTTTGGGGAGTTATATGTGTTATATCAAGCGTTCTTGAGAAGAAGGCTTCCGAAGAAAAGGATGTTGCAACAGAGTAAGGAAAATCAGGGGGATTTATAATGACATTACTAATAACAGTTTTAGCTGCAGTATACGTAACTGTTAAATGGTATACACGTAAGGATGATACTATGCAGCTAGAGTTTCTACTATTTATGCTATGGGGAGCTTCCATCATGTGGTTAGTGGATGCCATCTTTGAATACGTAGAGCTAAGAGCAGAGTATTTTACTCCAGCTCCAGCTGATATGTTGAATGACGCATTCCTTGGAGTATCGGTTGTTGCTTTGGCGCTTATAGTTTGGCTGGTGCGACTTCTTATCAAGGATCCAAAGGGAACAGTTAGAGCAGCTCTTAAGAAACAATCTAAATAATTGTTAAGGTTCGCCCATCTTTTTTAGATGGGCGATATTTATATCATAGGAAATATTATATAGGAAGAGATATGAGTGAAATACTAAATAATAATCATATAGAGGGGACGATAGGGTTGCCCGAAAAATTAGAGAGATTAAAAGGACTGCTTAAATCCTATGGAAGTGTAGTGATAGCTTATTCAGGAGGCGTGGATTCTACATTTCTTCTTGCTGTGGCGTACGAGGTTTTAGGAGATGGAGCGGTTGCTGTAACCATCAAGTCTGATGTAGTTCCCGAGATAGAAGTTGAAGAAACAATAGACTTCTGTAAGGAGAGGGGAATACAGAGGATTGAGATCCCTGTAAATTGTTTCGATATAGAAGGCTTCGCGGACAACAGGCCTGAACGCTGCTATATATGTAAGAAGAGTATATTTACCCAGGTTTTAAATACGGCTAAAGGTTTAGGAATAGAGGTTGTTGCAGAAGGATCAAATGTAGATGATGGTGGAGATTATAGACCTGGCATGAAGGCAATCGACGAGCTAGGAGTAAAAAGTCCGCTCAGAGAGGCGGGGCTTACCAAAAAGGAAATAAGGACTCTTTCAAAGGAAATGGGTCTTCCGACATGGGCTAAGCCAAGCTTTGCTTGTCTTGCTTCAAGATTTGCCTATGGCGAAACTATAACTCCTGAAAAGTTAAAGCTGGTAGAAAGGGCAGAGCAGATTCTAAGAGAAAAGGGTTTTAAGCAATTTAGAGTACGGATGCATGGAGATAACTTGGCTAGAATAGAAGTGACCGAAGAGGAGCTGGACAAGCTATATAATATGAAGGAAGAGATATATAATCAGCTCCAAAGCCTAGGATTTATCTATATTACAATGGATTTAAAGGGCTATAGAACCGGTGCTATGAATGAGACTTTGTAGAAAATTGTTTAATTTTCAGGGGAAAATTGGTTAAATTTCCCTAAAATGAAAATTATGTGAAAAAAGTGGTTGCAAAGATAGGTTTATTGTACTATACTAACGTGGTACTTCCGAAAGGGAAGTATTTCCTGGGCCGCTAGCTCATTTGGTAGAGCACCTGACTCTTAATCAGGGTGTGCGGGGTTCGAGCCCCCGGCGGCCCACTCCAGGAGGGCTGAGGACTTTGTGTAGGCAAGGTTTTTGGCCTTTT
>CACYQC010000027.1 GCA_902776395.1 uncultured Lachnospiraceae bacterium | reverse complement strand
CCCATAGAAATAACCGCTATATCAGTAGTTCCTCCACCAATATCAACTATCATATTTCCAACAGGACGAACTATATCGATACCTGCACCTATAGCTGCTGCTATTGGCTCTTCAACGATATTAACGTATCTTGCACCCGCATTATATGTAGCAGTCTCTACCGCTCTTTTCTCAACCTCTGTAGCTCCAGAAGGAACACAGATAGATATACGTGGTCTACGTCCAAAGAAGTTACGACCGATGGCCTTCTTGATGAAATATTTAATCATTTCCTCAGCCTTTGTATAGTCCGAGATAACGCCATGCTTCAGAGGTCTGATAGCTATAAGGTTACCCGGAGTTCTTCCCAGCATAAGTCTAGCCTCTTCACCTATCTCAACTATCTTCTCTGAATCCTTATCATAAGCGATAACTGTAGGCTCCTTAAGAACCACGCCTCTACCTCTCACATATACAAGGATATTAGATGTACCAAGATCGATACCAATATCTAGATTTGCCATTATATTACTCTCCTTAAATTACTCTTCCGGTGTCATAACAAGGACTGATACTTTACTTCCATCGTTCCATGTCATGAAATATTCTGTCACGTCATATATTCCATCGAGCTTGTCGATATATCTCTTATACTTTTCACTGCCATTATAAATGGCATCATTCATCGCTTCATTCATACCTTCATATTCTTCCTGAACATTAGGTATCATAGTGAAGCTATCCTGTCCAATTATATCATATCCCATCTTCTTCTTAAGCATAGGATTTGCATATATAACCTTGCCTGATTCCACATTTCTAACGAACAAGTATACAGGCAACGAATCAAATATATCAAGAATCACCTTGCTTCCGCGACGACTCTTGTGAATTCTCTTACGAATTGCTATATCTGTAGAAATCATAGCCGCTATATCTCTAGCAAAGGAAACCTCTCGCTTGCTCCAGATACGCTCTCTTGAATTCTCTATGAAAATGAGCCTTCCTATGTAGGTACCCTCATATTTAATAGGGAATACCATAACTGCTCTAGCATTTCCTTTGAATATTTCAACTCTCATCTGGTTGGTCATATTCTTTTTATCAATCACAAGACCTTCTGTCTTAATCTTGTTCTGAAGCTCTACATCATAGTGATCGGTTTCCCAGCCAAACACCGCCTCGGCTTCTTCACCCTTACCAGTTCTTGACCAGTAATCAACGAGATTCATATGACCTACACGCTGTCTATCTACAGCATAGTAAACTATATAATCAACATCGAGAAGCTTACCAACATTTTCATAGAGCTCAAGGATATTTGTCCTATCTCCAGCCGCAACGACCTTAAGCACCTTACCCATGATTTCCTTAGCATTTCTCTCGAAATCCAGCTCGTGCTTGATAGTCTCCTCTTCTCCAGATGCTACCGAGCCGACATAAAGTCTCGTAATAGTATCAGAAAGGATCTCAGCATTTTTAGAGAAATGTTCAAATGCCTTAAACAGCTTCTGATTCTGTCCCTTTGTGTGGGCATATAGTATCCAGGTCGCAAAGAACTTGCCATCCACAAAAATTGGTGCAGCAGCAAGTCTACTATCAGGATTTCCATCATCTATTTCTGAATACATAGCCTGACCAGAATCCGCTATACAGTTAACAACATCCTCATATAGCTTACGGTATTTTGGATTAAATACCATTTCATAGAACTCGCCAAGATATGTAGCAGGTCCAGTTGGTTCAACCAACTTCTTACCATTTATATCTAGAACAACACTATACAGTTCACAAACAGATGCAAAGTTGTTAACTATATCATCTATATGTTGATCTCTGAGAAATTCGGCATTTATCTTCTTCATGCCATCCATTCTTGGTTCCTGAATACTCCTTACCTCCGCCACCTGCGAAGCCTTTGGAATCTCCCTAATAATGAACTCAAGGAACTTATATCCATCTCTATCTGGAAGGTGAATGATATCAACGTTTACATTTCGAACGCATCCATCATCACCGATATTTCTAACCTCATAAGAAAAATTCTCATCCTGGGATAGAGACATAGTAACAGCTTCATTAAACTTATCTCTGTCATCAGGATGAACATAATCATCAATCAGCCTATAACCCTGTTTAAGAGCTTCAGCATTTATTCCCAAAATCTCCGCATTAGGAGATATATACTCTAGCTTTCTACGATTCAAAGAGGCGGACTTAGAGATTGAACTAACAACAACTACTAGCCCAACGGTTTCAAGTGCAGCTTGAACATACTCGAATTCCTTCATCCAACATCTCCTCTCTAAAACGTATACATACACAATCGGGTAGCATATAAAAGCTACCCGATCATTAATTGTTTTGTTCTATAAGACACTATTATTCTGCTTTAGAATTATCCAGATCTGAAAATGCACTATCTGTAATTCTCTTTGTTTCATTAACAGCTGAGTTTACATCTGCAAGTGCAGCCTGAAGCTGTGCCATAAATCCACCAATTGAATCGAACTCTCTCTTAACAACAGTTCTATTCTGACGAATTTCCTCTCTAGCCTCAGCCTTATTCTTCTCGCATTCAGCAATAGTATCTTCCTTAAGTCTCTCACATGCTGCCTCTGTCTGAGCCTTCAGATTCTCACACTTCTGCTGTGTCTCAGCATTCATTCTGTCAGTTTCTTCCTTAGTTGTTCTCTTCAGGTTCTCGCACTCAGCATAGGTTGTTTCCTGCTTCTCCTGACAGCTACTCTGAGTCTGTGACAGAAGTCTGTCGCACTCTGACTCTGTAGCAGCCTTAAGCTGTTCACAACGTGCATTTGTTTCCTCGATCATAGCCTTACACTGTTCAGTAGTTTCAAGTGTTTTAGCCTCACATTCAGCAGTTGTCTTCTGTGTAAGAGCATCTGCTGATTCTCTAGCTGATAGGAGTGTTCTGGAAATAGACTCATATCTAGAAGCTGATTCCATCTCTCTCTTCTTGTATCCTTCAAGATCTACCTTGAGCTGTTCAACCTCTCTCTCGAGCTGCTCATTTACAGTCTTGAGATTATCTATAGTACTCTTGGACTCTGACATATTAGCTTCACGCATCTGCTGAAGTCCCTTAACGGCTTCACTAAGCTTTGTAGCATCGTCCTTGAGTTTAGATATTTCATCCTCATAATGCTTCTGCTGCTCTAGTACATATGTTTCTGTAGCCCTTTTATCATATCCTCCAAAGGACACTGTCTTAATATCTAACTCCATTAATGTTCCCCTTTCACTTAAAAAAATCCTAACTGATAGTATATCACACGACGGGGTAATATGCACCTTTAATTTTTGCTAATTATTCTACTGTAACAGACTTTGCAAGGTTCCTTGGCTTGTCCACATCAAGTCCCTTTGCATCCGATGTATAGTACGCAATGAGCTGCAAAATAACCGCTGTCGCAAACACTCCAAATGTGCTATCAACCTGTGGAATAAATATCTGTTTATCGCACACTTCTTTATTCTCAACCTTACCCTCTGGACAGATAAGAATAACGTATGCTCCACGAGACTTAACCTCTCTTACATTTGAGATAACCTTTGCATATACATGCTCCTCTGTGGCGATCGCAATAACAGGAACCTGTTCAGCTATAAGAGCGATAGTTCCATGCTTCAGCTCACCAGCAGCATATGCTTCCGAATGAATATAGGATATCTCCTTCAGCTTGAGAGAAGCCTCAAGGCTGAGTGTATAATCAATTCCTCTTCCGATATAGAATACATCAGGAGCATTCTTGATATGATTTGCAATTCTACGGATATCATCAGAAGCTTCGATAGTCTTCTGCATCAGCTCACCTACTCCAGACAGCCTAGCCATAAACTCTCTTGCTTCATCTTCTGACATAACACCCTTTACAAGTCCAAGTCTTGCAGCAAAAATGTACATAGCAGCTATCTGAACTGTATAAGCCTTAGTACTTGCAACAGCAATCTCTGGACCAGCGTGTGTATAAAGTACATAATCACTTTCACGAGCAATAGTTGAACCCTTAACATTTACAATAGATAGAACCTTGCTTCCCTTCTGCTTAGCTAGACGAAGAGCTTCAAGTGTATCTATTGTTTCACCAGACTGTGAAACTACGATAGTAAGCGTAGAACTATCAATGATAGGATCCTTGTATCTGAACTCTGAAGCTATTTCAACAGTTACAGGAATTCTGAGCTTTGTTTCTATCAGTGACTTACCCACCATTCCAGCATGCATTGCAGTACCGCAGGCAACTATTACTATATCCTTCAGATTCGCGAGGACTTCATCATCTATTCCATCTTCCTCAAGGTATGGAAGACCATCACTTACTCTAGGAGAAACTGTTCTCTCGATAGCCTCTGGCTGCTCATTGATTTCCTTAAGCATGTAGTGTGGATAGCCGCCCTTCTGAGCAGATGTTATATCCCAATTAACCTCAAGTATTTCAGGCTCTACGGTTCTACCCTTAAGGTCCTGAACCTTTATACCCTCCTGTGAGAGCTCCAGCACATGATACTCTGGAACTACAAAATACTTCTTAGAGAAATTAATAACTGCAGTAAGGTCTGATGCAATAATAGAACCTCCCTCAAAGGAAGCAGCCACCATTGGGCTTACATTTCTGATAGCAAATATCTTACCAGGCTGGTCATCAAAAATAATGCAGAGCGCAAATGAGCCTGCCAGCAAATCTACAACCTTTTTAATTGTCTTAAAGGGATTTCCTTCATAGAACTTATCAAGAAGTGCAGCCACAACCTCTGTATCTGTTTCAGACTTAAGAGAGTTCTTCAGTCCATACTCAGTTGTAAGCTCTTTATAATTCTCTATGATTCCGTTATGACAGATGGTTACATTTCCCTGACGGTGTGGATGCGCATTTGCCTCTGTAACACCACCATGAGTTGCCCATCTAGTATGACCTATACCGCATGTTGCATCGGTACTATCTTCCGAAGCAGCCTTTGCAAGTTCTTCAACCTTACCAGTTTTCTTCTTCAGAACTATTCCTGTTTTAGGATCAAGTACTGCGATACCAGCACTATCATATCCTCTATATTCAAGCTGTTTAAGTCCATTAATAAGTATGTCTTTTGCAGGCTCCTGGCCTGTATATCCAATAATTCCGCACATTGTTTTTTCTCCTTTCGTGCACGCCATAATTACTCAAGATATAGTTTTCCCTTGGCAATCCATATCTGAGCTGTGATTAATCTACCTGCACTTCTAGCAGGCATAAATGTATCACGCACTTTCTATATTCCTCTGTTCTGCGGTCACCCACAGGTTTTAAAAATATAGATAACGAATGTGCTTATCCGAAGGAGCATCCGCCGAATTTTATCGAGAAAGCACTGCGGCTTCACGTTTCGATAACTCCTTACCTCGTCGGCTCAATTTCGAAATAACTTACACAGTGTACTTAAGTTATCTAACAAATCGATCGCAGTGTACGCTCCGTTCTTGAGAAGACACTAAAGTGTCCTTTCAAGAACGAAGCTTACTACGGAGAAATACTACGCTTCGCTCCGTATTTCTCCTACTGCGCTCGATTTCAAAGAAATCGAGCGCTGTGGCGCTAAGCTTCTTAAGCTTTCCAAAGCTTTTTCCTCCAAATAAAAAAGCCGTAGATATTATAACATATCTACGGCATCAGAATCAAATCTTCGGAGCTTGCCCCTTTATTTCAGGTTTATTCTGTATATTTTGTTTTACTTGCTCTTTCTGCTTAGCTGCCTGTTTTGGAGCCAGCTGTTTCTGAGCTTTCTTAACGGCAAGATTCTTTAATTCATTGATTTCAATTTCTTGGCCATTAACCTTTATCTTATTTTGATAAACCTCCTGAGTTCCTACCATTTTCGACAGATTCTCAAGCTTGTTCAGATTATCTAGACTAGACTGAATCTCTTCCTTGCCTTTGTTCTCTTTCATCATTGCAGTAAGCTTGCTAAGTTCACCTACAACCGTCTCTTGGAAAGCAGCATTCTTAGCCTGTGTAATCTTCTCAGAGGACATATTTATGCTAAATGGATCATCAGAAGTTTCTACCGTCTTTATATCACTGCACAAATGCTTCATGAACTTGTTATTAAAGGTCTTGTAATTCTTCATTTCATTTACAAATCCATCGCATTTAGCATTGATTGTATTAGGATCAAATATAATATTATTCTTCTGAAGCTGTTCGGCATATATATTTTTTAGTGCAGCTGCAGAGATACTCTTCTCAACATCCTTTTCTGCTTCAGTAGGAGTAAACTGATAAGAATTCTCGTCATCTAACTCTTCATAGAGCGCCCATTCCTTGCTAAAGTTCTTCTTAGTAGCTTCCTCTCTAAAGATTTTCTTGACACCCTCCTGCATCTGTCTCTGATTATATGCTATAACATCATCATAAGAATTAAAGGTACTAGTCTTAGGTTTTGGAGATATATCAACCTTTGTTCCAAGTAATTCATTATTTTTAGCAAAACTATCTACTGTTCCTTCAAGTATCTCCGGTCTATATTCGGCTACATCCTTTACGTAATGACTACCAAGCTTATTAGTAAGTCGTATAACTTCTTCCTTTAAACTCTCATCACGAGCTTTACTAATTATCTCGAGCATCTTATCCAGAGTTTTCATCATACGAGAAATTATTTCTTTTATCGGAAGATTATCTGGATTATCTGCCTCAAGCTCATCAAAATCTTTTGCAACAGCTCCAAGCCTTGGATCCTTCTTATATTTATCTGCTAAATAATGAAATTCATAGGACATTTCCTCATATATTTTTTCTCTCTGATCGATGCCCATGGAGATCTCATCCGCTTTTATATGTTCCTCAAGAATACCGAGAGCATCACCCATTGCGTTTCTACGTCTTTCAGAATTCTTATTCTCTTTTTTACCCTTTGACTCCGCAGCTTCCTTTTCTCCATTTTTACGAGAGATATAATGTTTCATTTGAACAGCAAGCTGTTTCTTCGCCGCAAGAATTGTAGCTCTATTGGAATCAAGAACAGACTCTTCAAAGGTATCCGCATTCTGATTCTGATATTCTTCAAGCTCCTGAATCATTTTAAGTGAAGCAACTATGTCATCATATTCTTTACTTCCGCCCCATACACCCTTTTGTGCTGCATCTAGGATTGTCACTCCTAAGCCAAGAGCAACCATTCCATCATGAGTAGCATCATATGATGGTGTTTCTACCTTAGGAGTCTCAATCGAAATGTCCTCTACCTGTAGAGATTCTTCATCTACATCAAGGGATACATTATCTATTTCCTCTTCCTCTTCCGGAGCATCATCGTTCTGATTATCTTCATCCTTTGCAGGATTATCTTCTTCTTTTACTGGTGCCTCTTCTTTAGGAGCCTCTTCCTTTACAGGTACTTCTTCCTGAACTGGAGGCTGGACGTTCTGCTGATTCAGCTGCCTGTTTCTCTCCTCGAGAGCAAGAGCACCTGGCTCTATGACATTTCCAACCGATTCTTTAACCGGAAGTCCTGCGTGAGCCGCCGAAAGCAGCTTGAAATTCTCTTCTTCAATTCTCAGAAGCTCGCCTCTCTCCTCGTTTGTAGCGACCTTAGAGAATCCTACGATCTGCATAATTCTATTAATTTTGACATTTACAGGTTCAACAAGCTCAAGGGTTTCGACATTCTTTCCGTCGACCATCCCACTTGAAGTACTTTTAATTATTCCTGCTTCTTCAAGAGGGTTAAGCTTAGGACTATAAGGATTCTCTCTAACCTTCTCCTTATATTTCTTCTCGAGGTTTTCCTCCATTATACGCTTTTCGTTTTTAACTCTTTCAAGCTCTTGAGCTAGGCGCGACGCCTTTGATGCAGCAGTACCATGTTTGTCGCGAAGGCCATCATATATTCCCTTTTCTCTATTATAAACGCCCTCATTTACTTTTCTATCATCTTCATCTATGAATCCGAGCTTTTGCAGCTTTTCATAGTTATCCTTAGCCTTATTAAAAAGTTTTTCCTGCTTTTCCAGTTCAGACTTTGCTTTTCTAAACTCATTATCAGCAGTATTAAACTCTTTTTGAACCGCCTCTATCCTCTTGTCCTGTTCTGCCAGCTGAGCCTTTATCTCTTCCCTTACCTGTGCATTATAATCATCTTCCATCCTCTTTTTGAATTCTGAAAGCTTATTATTGAATGTACCCAGAAGATTCTTTTTTATCTTAGTCATACGTGTGTCAACATTGACTTTTTTAGAATTATTTGTGCCAGCTATTATATTAGCAACATCACGTATACGCTCAACCTCATACAGAGTATCTAGCGCCTTCTGCTTATCGGCCTCATCCTTTATCTCGATCTTATTAGCTTCAGAATCCATATCTATTGCCTGCTTTGTGAGTTCAGCGCTAATATTTATTTCGAATTGATCAATATCCTTATATTCGTAGCCCATGGATGCGCCATCAAGTGTAAAACGATTAAAGCAATAGTTATAGGCTGTTTTACCAATTATATCTTCTTTGATGAATTTATCTACATCCTCATTAAATGTACCTGAATAAAGCTTTTTTAGTACATTTTCCTTCCATCTAGCAGCAGCCTCTTTTTCCTCATCAGTCCCCGTATTAAGTGCTTTTTCCGCAGCTTTATATTCACGCTGAAGAGTAGCAAGATAATATTTGGTTGCCATATCTCTTGCTGCACGTTCTGCTGTATAAGTTTTATCTGGAAAAACAATCCGGTTTGTAATGTCGGTATCCAACGCATTAAAATAAGCTTCGCCATCTAACCCTTTAAAGTCCTCATCGCATTTTTGAACAAGCTTATCATAAGCTTGAACAACTGCCTGATACTCCACTGTGGTCATCTTCGACTTATTGGCTTCCAGATATTTGTTAATGTTATTTCTGAGAGTCAGATTTCTAGCAAGATGCATTCTCTTCTCATCATAAAGGCTGATAGGATCACCTTCTGCATCTACGCCAGATTCTTCAGCATCGTAGAAATCTTCATTACGCAAATAAAAACTCCTTATTTCTTCTTGCATCGCAAGAAACTCTTTGTCCGTTGACTCAATAGAACTCACAGAGCCTAGAACTAGAGTATTCAAATCGCTTCTTGGCATAATTTACCTCCTCTATATATATAAATCGTTATACTTTCCCATTCTTTATTTGAAATTATACAACAGAAACCGCAACAAAGGAGCAACAAAATTGGAATTAAACTGAAAATGTAATCTAAAAGAGACCCTGTAAATTCGCAGAGTCTCTTCGTAATGTTTTACATATTCTTTTGTTTTAGCCTATTCTCCATCAGTTGGAGTAGCATCGCCTGATGTCGCGTCTGGAACATTTGAAGTTGCAATGATACATCTATCAATGCTTCGGAAGTCTTCATTTCCTATGTAGTAGGTGTCGTCAGCTGTGATAATTCTAACTGTGACAGTCTCTGGCTCAGCATACTGTATCTCATCTACAGCAGCGGCCAGGATTCCGATTATACCAGTTGCAAATTCATACTCGTACTCTTCCTTGGTATAGTCGTTATAGTCGCCATTATCAACTGCCTGATTGAACTTCGCCACATATTCTGAAACCTCAGCATTTGTCTGATTAAGAATATCTATAGGATATATGGTCACATCGACATAATTTATGTTGTTATCCTTATAAGCCTTACCTACATCGAACTTTGTCTTTCCATATATCTGCTTCGACAGGTCTACCATCGCTGGAGCCAGCTTAGGATCTGCGGATATATCCAGTCCATAGTAGGAAGACAGATTATTTGCCAGCCTTGTGACATTTTGAAGATAAGTTGCCTCAGCATCCTCTTCGTTTGCTCCGGTAAGTCTTACATAGTCGCCCGTTACACCTAGATAATTGGAGGTAATAAGACTCTTAACGTAAGCGCTGTAGTTCGATGCCTTGCTGCCACAAGCCGTGAGGCTTAGGAGCATGGTGAGACTTAAAAATAGAGCTAGCAATTTATGAAGTTTATTAGTTTTTTGCATTTTTCGCAATGTCATATATTTTGTCTCCGCTGACAGCTTCTCCGCCCTCACTTCGTTCGTGGAGAACAGTTCACTGGACTGTTCTCCCTCAAGGGGAAGCCGAAATTAACTTATCATAGAACCTGCTGGAACATCCTTGTCTGCTGTGAGGAGTGCAAGATTACCCTCATTATCCTCAGCGCAGAGGAGCATTCCTTCTGAAAGGATTCCTGCAAGCTTAGCTGGCTTAAGGTTTGTGATAACAACAACCTTCTTACCAACCATATCTTCTGGTCCATAGTAATTCTTGATTCCAGATACGATCTGAAGAACCTTTCCTGCTACCTGAACCTGTGAGCACAGGAGCTTCTTGGAATTTGGAACTTCCTCACAGGATAGAATCTCTCCTATCTGAAGCTGCATTTTATCGAAATCATCTATTGAAAGCAGTGCCTTCTGAACTGCCTGAACTGAATCAGGTACGCTCTTCTCAGCCTTTGCCTTAGCTTCTGCCTTCTTCTTCTCCTCTTCAGGATCAACTGGTTCTGGTTCCTTAGAAGGGAATCTCTTCTCTATCTCGTCAAGCATAGCCTGTGTATCTATTCTAGCGAATAGAATCTCAGGAGCATCTGTAACCTTATTACCATTTGGATATAGACCAAACTGACCAAGCTCTGTAACTGATCTCTTAGTAGTATTTAGCTGAGCAAGTATCTTAGCAGAGGTCTCAGGCATGAAGGACTCAAGAAGTGAAGCACCAATTGTTATACTCTCAATAAGATTGTAAAGTACTGTGCTAAGTCTGTCCTGCTTATCCTCTTCCTTTGCAAGTACCCAAGGCATAGTCTCATCGATGTACTTGTTACATCTCTTGAAGATATTCCATACCTCTGTCATAGCATCGGCAACACGAAGCTTCTCCATGCAGATATTTACACGAAGTCTTGCATCGCTAACAACTCTCTTAAGGTCGTCATCCACTTCTTCTGAAACACCAGCATTATTTACCACGCCCTCAAAGTATTTGTTTGACATTGAAATAGTTCTATTAACAAGATTGCCCAGTGTATTGGCAAGATCTGAATTTACTCTTTCTATAAGGAGCTCCCAAGATACAACTCCATCATTTTCAAATGGCATTTCATGAAGCAGGAAATATCTAACTGCATCAACTCCGAAGAGATCTACCATATCATCTGCATAGAGTACATTACCACGAGATTTACTCATTTTGCCATCAGACTGGAGTAACCATGGATGTCCAAATACCTGCTTTGGAAGTGGAACATCAAGAGCCATCAGCATGATTGGCCAGTAAATAGTATGGAATCTAAGGATATCCTTACCAATCAGATGAAGGTCAGCAGGCCAATATTTCTCAAACATTGGGTCGTGATTGCCATCTGCATCATATCCAAGACCAGTGATATAGTTTGAAAGTGCATCAATCCATACATATACAACATGCTTTGGATCAAAATCTACAGGAATACCCCATTTAAAGGATGTTCTTGAAACACATAGATCCTGGAGTCCTGGCTTCAGGAATGTATTTATCATTTCGTTCTTACGAGATTCAGGCTGAATAAATTCAGGATGATCCTCGATATATTTAATAAGCTTTGGAGCATATTTACTCATTTTGAAGAAGTAAGCCTCTTCTGAAGCTTCCTTAACTGGGCGGCCACAATCAGGGCAACAACCGTCAACCAGCTGTGACTTAGTCCAGAAGGACTCGCATGGAGTACAGTAGAGTCCATCATAGGAACCCTTATAGATATCTCCCTTGTCATATAGCTTCTTAAAAATCTTCTGAATCTGCTTCTCATGATCTGGATCAGTTGTTCTGATGAATTTATCATATGAGGTATTCATCAGATCCCAGATACGCTTTATCTCAGCAGCCTTCTCGTCTACAAACTCCTTAGGAGTATTAAGCTCCTCAAAAGCCTTTGTCTCAATCTTCTGTCCATGTTCATCAGTACCTGTCTGGAATCTAACATCGTATCCGATGAATCTCTTGTATCTTGCGATACTGTCTGCAAGCACGATTTCATAGGTATTACCGATATGAGGCTTACCCGATGCATATGCAATTGCAGTTGTGATGTAATAAGGTTTCTTAGCCATTTTTGAATCTCCTTCATTTATGTATTCACACTATGTTTCTTAAGCGAATGGAACTTATCGTTACATGGGTTAAGTACATAAAAGCGCTACGTATTCGTAGCGCCTTTGATAAATCTTACATGTTGCTTGCGAGTTCCAGCTTAGTTCTCTGCATATCTTGTTCAGTTTTTGCAATCTTCATTGTACCGCCAAGAGCTGATACTTTCTCATCGAAGTCTTCGTATCCTCTCTTGATATACTGAATATCCTGAATAGTGCTTACGCCGTTTGCTGAAAGAGCAGCTATTACGAGCGCCGCTCCCGCTCTAAGGTCAGACGCCTTGAGGGTTGCACCATTATACTTCTTAATTCCTGTTATTATAGCTGAGTTACCCTCAACTCTAATCTTAGCTCCCATTCGAGCCAGCTCAGCAACATATCTGAATCTGTTCTCAAAGATACTCTCTGTCACTATACTTGTTCCTTCTGCAAGAGCCAGTATAGCAGCCATCTGAGCCTGCATATCAGTAGGGAATCCCGGATATGGAAGAGTCTTGATATGAGTCGATTTAAGCATTCCGTCAGCCATTACTCTAACTGAATCATCATACTCAATTACATGAGCTCCCATTTCCACAAGCTTTGAAGATATAGCCTCCAAATGCTTAGGAATAACATTCTTTATAAGTACATTTCCCCTTGTAGCTACAGTCATAGCCATAAAGGTTCCTGCTTCTATCTGATCAGGAATGATTGAATATTCTGCCCCATGAAGCTTATCCACACCACGAACTCTGATAACATCAGTACCAGCGCCCTTGATATTAGCACCCATGGTATTAAGGAAGTTTGCCACGTCAACTATGTGTGGCTCCTTAGCTGCATTTTCGATAGTAGTCTTGCCTGGGCTCAGTGCCGCAGCCATCATTATGTTGATAGTCGCACCAACTGATACAGTATCAAGATATATATGAGCTCCGTGAAGCTCCTCTGCCTGTGCTATGATGCTTCCACCTGAAACTATCTCAGTCTTAGCACCCAGCTTCTCAAAGCCCTTAATATGAAGGTCGATAGGTCTTGATCCGATATCACAACCACCTGGAAGAGCGACATTTGCATATCTATGCTTTCCTAGAAGTGCTCCTATCAGATAATATGAAGCTCTAATCCTGCGGATATATTCGTCATCTACAGGCTGCCCTTCACGTATACCCTTACCACAAATAACTACTGTATGCTTATCTAAATATTCAACCGATGCACCGATATTCTCGATTGCCTTCAGCAATGTACGAGTATCAGATACATATGGTACATTTTCAATTGTAACCTTGTCATCTGTCATTACTGCCGCTGCAAGAATACCTAATGCTGCATTCTTAGCACCTGCGATAACAACTTCGCCTTCGAGGCGTTTACCACCTCGTATGACGTACTGTTCTTCATTACTTGCCATGATAGAATAGTCATCCTCGTCATTTATTATAGTGCGTTAAAGTTCACATAACGCAATTTAACTCGTATATTATACCATAAATTTTTTATTTGTAAAGCAAAATGTTACAAAAGTGTTACAGTCCACCATCTGTTAGCCATACATTAATGCAAAAAACAAATTATCCCATCTCAGAAATATTGGCGATTATGCGTCTCTTTCCTACATAAACCAGTCTAATCATCACTCCTGTAAGTATCACAAACAGGATTATATAAAATGCCAAAATCGGTAGTTTTAGGAGCTCATATATGATAACCCCTAGGAGAATAACAACCATCGATAGGACCATCATTACCGCCATATTGAAAAATGTATTCAGATTTCCTCTGAGTGCGCTGTACTCATCATCCCACTCAACGTAAGGCGCCGAGCTATCCATCCACATTCCAATAACAATTGATATAACATGTGCCAAGAGACTCGTAAGTATGAAGTAAATGCACATATAAACTGGCGTTCCCATATATATACTAATGATGATATCTGTCAGCACAAGACTTGGAAATGTGAAGATCAGGCTTAGCGTCGCCTTAGCATAAACCTGTGTCTCATAAGGAACAGGTATATACTTGATCAGGCTCAGATGCTGTCCTTCTCTTGTAAATGCAGTCGATGCCAGTGAGTTAAGTGCCGTTGCAATAAAGGCAATACCGAGCACTACCATGAGCAGAATCATTTCCGCTCTCTCCTTACCCTCACCATACATTGCAATAAATTCGGAGATGAAGCCCTTATTCTTATTGAAATGGAAAAGGAGAAATGCTCCCACCGGCCACAGAACATTTATATAAGCGCAGTTTCCAGAAAAGGCTTTCGTCCTAAGTATCACTCTCAGTTCCTTCATAAAGCTTGCGCGGAACTGCGAATCCATACTGATATCACGTGTCTTTATCTCTGCCTTCTTGGAAGAACCAAGTGAAGCTGCCGTATATAGGCCCCTCTGGTACAGGGCCTTACCTACGAAATATAGAACAGCGACTAGCACTACATTTCCAAGGAGATATAGCAGAAGCCACAGAATACTTCCCTTACTTATGGCATTTGAGAGCCAAGGCACTGGGAAGAATATAATGTTCAGAGTCTTAAGGAAGAGATTGCTTCCGCTCCCTAGTGACTCCACATAGTTTTCCATATTTATATCGCCGATTCCTCTTAGTGACAGGAGGAACAGCAGTCCGAATAGCATAAGAAAAATAGTCGATATTCTGTAGAATATTTTCGTATCCTTTACTCCGCTGAGCACAGCCATCAGTATCACACTGAAAATGGCGCAGTATATCATCGGCACAAGTGGGATGAGCATAACACCTATTATAGAAGCAATTATCGAAATCGGATTAAGCGCTTCCGACAGGCCAAGATTCCTTCCAACCGCTATAAAATATCCCACGAAAACTGCTACGAGTATCATGAATTCCATAACACTCTCTGCGAAATAAGCATAGGTGAACTTTGCCATCATGAGATGATGACTAGGAATAGGAAGAGTAACAAAATGCTCTCTATCCGATGAGAAAAAGAGAATACTGAAAATAACCAGTATTCCAAATATCATAGAAAAGGCAGACAGTATCTGCATTTCAAACAGCATACCACCGCCAGGATTTTCAACCTCGATAAGGGCTTCTGTCATAACGTAGCTAATGATACTTTGTAGCCCGTTTTCTCAGGAAGCTGCATCTCAGAATTCTTCGACAGAATTCCGGTCAGAGTTTTAATACCACTTATATCCATTCTATACCTCCAATAAGATTCTTCGCTTTACATCTCAGAATGAAACCACACTACTGCTTTGCTTCCTCGACTGTTTTGCCGACCATCTTAATGAAGATAGCTTCAAGATCCATACCAGGGTGCATTTTCTGAAGATCTTCAACGGTTCCCTGATATAGATTCTTTCCATGATTAATTATCATTATTCGGTCACAGAGCTTCTCTGCAACCTCAAGAACATGTGTAGAGAAAAGTACAGCATTTCCCTTAGCTGCATGTTCCTTCATCATCTGCTTTAGCTCGTAAGCTGCTGTTGGATCGAGACCAGTCATTGGTTCATCCAGTATCCAAGCAGGCGGATTGTGAATGAGTGCCGCAATAACCATAGTCTTCTGGCGCATACCATGAGAATACTCCTTCATCGGTCTGCCCAACGAATCCTTTATTCCAAATCTTTCAGCGAGATCATTTATCCTATCTTCTCTCGCATCCAGTGGAACCTTGTATAGATTTGCAATGTAATTGATATATTCTATTCCAGTTAGCTGGAGAAGAATATCTGGATTATCTGAAACATACGCAAAGCTCTCCTTCGCCTGAATAGGTTCCTGTACAATGTCGTGACCATTGATCACCGCACTACCCTCGGTAGGTTTTAAGATGCCTGTAAGCATCTTGATTGCGGTGGTTTTTCCAGCACCATTTGGGCCAGCGAAACCAACTATCTCGCCTGGCTTTATCTCAAAGGACAGATTGTCT
>CACYQC010000026.1 GCA_902776395.1 uncultured Lachnospiraceae bacterium | reverse complement strand
TTGATGAGTTTGCTGCAAATTCACAGCAGAAGTGCGAGAAGGCTATGGCTGAGGGCGCATTTAAGAGAGAGATAGTTCCAGTAGAGATAAAGAAGAAGAAAGAGACAGTTCTCTTCGATACAGATGAGAATCCAAGAGCTGGTATCACAGCTGAAGGTCTTGCAAGAATGAGAGCTATTAATCCTGATGGATATGTAACAGCTGGTAACGCTTCAGGTATCAATGATGGTGCAGCAGCTATCGTTGTTATGTCAGAAGAGAAGGCTAAGGAACTTGGTGTTAAGCCTATGGCTACATTTGTAGCAGGAGCACTTGCAGGTGTTGCTCCAGAAATCATGGGTGTTGGACCTGTTGCTGCTACAAAGAAGGTTATGGCTAAGGCTGGATACAAGATCGAAGACTTCGATGTAATCGAGGCTAACGAGGCATTTGCTGCACAGTCAGTTGCAGTTGGTAAGGACCTCGGAATCGACGTTGAGAAACAGCTTAATCCACGTGGTGGTGCTATTGCACTTGGTCACCCAGTTGGTGCTTCTGGATGTCGTATCCTTGTAACTCTTCTTCATGAGATGGAAGATATGGACCTTAAGAAGGGTCTTGCAACACTTTGCATCGGTGGTGGAATGGGTTGCGCTACAATCGTAGAGCGTGACTAATGAGTATATAGGGACGGTTCTTATTTACTCATGAGTATATGGGGACGTTTCTTATTTACTCACTATGTAATATTTAAATAGGAGAAATAAAATGGCAGAATTCGTAACATATGAGCAGGACGGCTTTGTTGGCGTTATAACAATCAACCGCCCACAGGCACTCAATGCTCTTAATTCTCAGGTTTTAAATGATCTTGAGGAAGTATTTAACTCAGTTGATTTAGATACAACTCGTGCACTTGTACTTACAGGAGCAGGTGAAAAATCATTTGTTGCTGGAGCTGATATCGGTGAGATGTCAACACTTACAAAGGCTGAAGGTGAGGCTTTCGGTAAGAAGGGAAATGATATCTTCAGAATGATAGAGACATTCCCTATCCCTGTAATAGCTGCAGTAAATGGTTTTGCTTTAGGTGGTGGTTGTGAGATAGCTATGAGCTGTGATTTCAGATTCTGTTCTGATAATGCAATCTTTGGTCAGCCAGAGGTTGGTCTGGGAATCACACCTGGTTTCGGCGGAACTCAGAGACTTGCTCGTATAGTTGGTGTTGGTATCGCTAAGCAGCTTATTTATACAGCTCGCAATATCAAGGCTGAGCAGGCTAAGGCTATCGGACTTGTAAATGATGTATTCCCTCAGGAAGAGCTTCTTGAGCAGGCTAAGAAGGTTGCAAGTATAATTGCTGCAAATGCACCTATAGCTGTTAGAAACTGCAAGAAGGCAATTAATGATGGTCTCGATGCTACAATGGATGATGCTATTGTTATAGAAGAAAAACTTTTCGGCGACTGCTTTGAAACAGAGGATCAGAAGGCTGCAATGGCTAACTTCCTTGAGAAGGACAAAGAAAAGAAGCTGAAGGTTGTACCTTTCCAGAACAAATAATTAATAACGAATCTTAAATAGAAATATAGAAGGAGAATAGATATGAAGGTTGGCGTAATTGGCGCAGGAACAATGGGACAGGGCATTGCTAAGGCATTTGCTCAGGTTGATGGATATGAAGTTGCACTTTGCGATATTAAGGCAGAGTGGGCTGAAGGCGGTAAGGACAAGATAGCTAAGGGCTATGCTAGACTTGTTGCTAAAGAGAAGATGACACAGGAGCAGGTTGATGCAATCCTTGCTAAGATCACTCCAGGACTTAAAGAAGATATCTGTGCAGACTGCGATCTTATCGTAGAAGCTGCATTTGAGAATATGGAAGTTAAGAAGACAACATTTGCTGAGCTTGATAAGATCTGCAAGCCAGAGTGTATCTTCGCTTCAAATACTTCATCACTTTCAATCACAGAGATTGGAAATGGTCTTACAAGACCTATGGTAGGAATGCATTTCTTTAACCCTGCAGACAGAATGAAGCTTGTTGAGGTTATTGCAGGTGTTAATACTCCAGAAGAGACAGTTAAGAAAATCGTTGAAATTGCTGAAGCAATCGGCAAGACTCCAGTTCAGGTAAATGAGGCTGCTGGTTTCGTAGTAAACAGAATCCTTATTCCTATGATCAATGAAGCTGCTTTCATCAAGATGGAAGGTGTTTCAGACATAGCTGGTATCGATGCTGCTATGAAGCTTGGTGCTAATCACCCAATGGGACCACTTGAGCTTGGTGATTTCGTAGGACTTGATATCTGTCTTGCAATCATGGATGTTCTATATGCTGAAACAGGTGACAGCAAGTATCGTGCATGTCCACTTCTTCGTAAGATGGTACGTGGTGGTAATCTTGGTGTTAAGAGTGGTATGGGATTCTATAAGTATAATGAAGACCGTACAAAGACTCCTGTTGACGCTCTGTAAGATTTTAAATAAAACAAGATATATATTTTATCGGAGGATAAATCATGGATTTCACACTTGATAAGAAGCATGAAATGGCCAGAGGACTCTTCAAAGATTTTGCTGAAGCAGAGGTTAAGCCTCTTGCAATGGAAATAGACGAAGAGCACAGATTTCCAAGTGAAACTGTTGAGAAAATGGCTAAGGCTGGATTTCTAGGAATTCCAGTACCAAAGGAATATGGCGGCCAGGGATGTGATATACTCACATACATCATGGCAGTAGAAGAGATGGCAAAGGTTTGTGCAACTACCTCAGTTATTCTGTCTGCACATACATCTCTTTGTATCGATCCAATTCTTACATATGGTACACAGGAGCAGAAGGATAAGTATGTTGCTGATCTTGCAACAGGTAAGAAGCTTGGTGCATTTGCTCTTACAGAGCCAGGAGCTGGTACAGATGCTCAGATGCAGCAGACAAAGGCTGTACTTGATGGAGATGAGTGGGTACTTAATGGTTCTAAGTGCTTTATAACAAATGGTAAGGTTGCTGACGTTTATATCGTTATAGCAGTTACAGGTATCGTTGAGAAGCGTGGTCGTAAGATGAAGGAGATATCAGCATTTATAGTCGATAAGGGTACTCCTGGTTTCTCATTTGGTACTAAAGAAAACAAGATGGGAATCTGTGGTTCATCCACATATGAACTTATATTTGAAGATGCTCGTATACCTAAGGATGCACTTCTTGGTGCACAGGGTAAGGGCTTCGGTATAGCTATGCATACACTTGATGGTGGTCGTATCGGTATAGCAGCACAGGCACTTGGTATTGCTGAAGGTGCTCTTGAGAGAACTGTTGCTTATACAAAGGAAAGAAAGCAGTTTGGTCGTTCAATCTCAGCTTTCCAGAATACTCAGTTCCAGCTTGCAAATATGGCTACTAAGGTTGAGGCTGCTAAGATGCTTGTATATAAGGCAGCTATGAAGAAGCAGCAGTTTGCTGAAGGCGCAAAGGTTAGCTACAGTGTAGAAGCTGCTATGGCTAAGCTTTATGCAGCTGAGGTTGCAATGGAAGTTACAACTAAGGCAGTTCAGCTTCATGGTGGATATGGTTATATCAAAGAGTATGAAATTGAACGTATGATGCGTGATGCAAAGATAACAGAGATTTATGAGGGAACCAGCGAAGTACAGCGTATGGTTATCTCAGGAAATTTATTAGCATAAGGAGGGTACAGACGTGAAGATAATTGTTTGTGTAAAACAGGTACCTGATACAAAAGGTGGAGTAAAGTTTAAGCCAGATGGAACCCTCGATAGAAATGCTATGTTATCTATTATGAATCCAGATGATAAGGCAGGACTTGAGGCAGCTCTTCGTATAAAGGATGAGCAGGGTGCAGAAGTTACTGTTATTACAATGGGTATGCCAAAGGCTGAAGATGTTCTTAGAGAAGCATTTGCTATGGGCGCTGATAATGGCGTGCTTGTAACTGACCCAAGACTTGGTGGAGCAGATACATGGGCAACCTCACAGACTATAGCAGCTGCAATTAGAAAGTTTGATTATGACCTTATTATTACAGGTCGTCAGGCAATCGATGGTGATACAGCACAGGTTGGACCTCAGATATCTGAGCACCTTGGAATTCCTGTTATTTCATACGCTGAGGAAATCAAGGTAGAGGGAGATTCAGTTATAGTTAAGAGACAGTATGATGATAGACATCATATCCTCAAGGCTCAGCTGCCTTGCCTCGTAACAGCTCTTTCAGAGCTTAATCAGCCTAGATATATGACACCTGGTGGTATATTTGATGCATTCGAGAAAGAAATCACTGTTCTTAACAGAGATGATCTTGATACACTCGAAGATGGTAATGTGGGACTGAAAGGTTCTCCTACACAGATAGCTAAGGCTTCTGATAAGGTTGCTAAGGGTGCTGGTGAGAAGGTTGTTCCTGAATCAGCTAATGAAGCGGCTGATTACATCCTTGGTAAACTTGCAGAAAAGTTTGTTATTTAAATATCATCCTTAGCGAAGGATCTTAAAAAAAGAAAATGGAGGACAAAAAAATGTCTTTAGAAGAATATAAAGGAGTTTATGTCTTTGCTCAGCAGGTAGACAATCATATCGATGAAATCGTATATGAGCTTCTGGGAAAGGCTATGGAACTTGCAAAAGATCTGAATACAGAAGTAACAGCAGTTCTTCTTGGATCTGATATAAAAGATAAAGTTTATCATCTTGAGGAGCATGGAGCAGATAATGTAATACTTATCGATGATCCAGAGCTTAAAGAGTATAGAACAGAGCCATATGCACATGCACTTTCAGAGGTTATCAATAAGTATAAGCCTGATGTTTTCCTTATTGGTGCTACAGCAATTGGTCGTGATCTTGGACCTAGAGTATGTGCTAGAGTACATACAGGACTTACAGCAGATTGTACATCACTTGAAATTGGTGATTTTCCTCTTAATCCTATTCCAGGAAAAGAGCAGAAGCATAATCAGCTTCTTATGACTCGTCCAGCATTTGGTGGAAATACAATAGCTACTATTGCTTGTCCTGAGTTTAGACCTCAGATGGCAACTGTTAGACCTGGTGTTATGAAGCGTTCCCCTAAGGTGGTTGGTAGAAAGGCAAATGTAGAGGAGTTCAATCCTGGATTTACTCCAAATAATTGCTATGTAGAGATTCTTGATATCGTTAAGGCTGTCAGCCACGAAGTAGATATCCAGAAGGCTGATATTCTTGTAGCAGGTGGTAGAGGAGTTGGTTCAGCTGAGAACTTGGCTATCCTTGAGGATCTCGCAAAGGCACTTGGTGGAGAAGTAGCTTGCTCTCGTGCAGTTGTAGATAATGGATGGAAGTCTAAAGAGCTTCAGGTTGGTCAAACTGGAAAAACAGTTCGTCCTAAGGTTTATTTTGCAATCGGTATTTCAGGTGCTATTCAGCATACAGCTGGTATGGAAGAGTCTGATTTGATAATTGCTATTAATAAAGATGAAACAGCTCCTATCTTTGATGTTGCTGATTATGGTGTAGTTGGAGATCTTAATAAGATAGTTCCACTTATCACAGAAGGTATCAAGGCTAGACAGGCTGGAAAAGACGAGTAATTTACTTGCCTTAGATTAAAAATTTTTGAGAGATACATGCAGATGTATCTCTCTTTTTTCTTTTAAATATATGTAAATTATATTATAATAACAACTGTGTTATAAGTATTGCATTTAGTATATGACAAGGAGGATTAGATGGATCCAAGAAGTAGTAATAGACAGAAAACAACTACTGGTAATTCTAAGGGAGTTCATCGAAGAGGTGAAGGTCTTGGAACTGGACCAGTAGGAAGACAGGATACATATGCTGGAAGAAAGGCTTCGTCTAGCGGTAGTAGAGCTGCTAAGGTTGGAGGAGGCTCCGGTACATTAATTGTTATTATTATAATTATATTTATGCTGATGAGAGGTGGTGGTGCTGGTAATTCAGGTGGAAATACCGCTACAACTAACTACACTTCATCAAGTACAAGTAATGTTGGTAGTGGTTCCTCAACTACATCCTTTGGAGATGTAGGAAGTCTCTTCGGTGGTTTCTCTGGTGGTGGTACAACTACTGGATGGCAGAATGGACTTAATAATAACGCAAAGCTTAATGAAGAGGTTTCAAGCAGTGCTAGAGCTAAGAGAACTAATATTCTTGGTGACGGCAAGGACACATATACAATAATGATTTATATGTGTGGAACTGATCTCGAATCTAGAGCTGGAATGGCTTCAAATGATATCGGAGAGATTGCTGCTGCAAATATTCCTGATAACCTTAACATCATTATTTATACAGGTGGTTGTAACGGTTGGAAAACCTCTGGTATAAGCAATAAAGTAAATCAGATTTATAGAGTGAAGAGTGGTAAGCTTGAGCAGCTTGTTGCTGATGATGGTAGCAAGCCTATGACAGATCCAAATACTCTGGTAAGTTTTATTGATTTCTGTGCTGAGAATTATCCGGCAAATAGACAGAGTCTTATCTTCTGGGATCACGGTGGTGGTTCTATAACAGGATATGGATATGATGAGAAATATAAGTCCTCTGGTTCCATGGACCTTTCTGAGATAAATAAAGCTCTTAAAGATTCTAAGCAGACCTTTGATTTTATTGGATTTGATGCTTGTCTCATGGCTACTCTTGAGACCGCTGTAATGACAAGTAATTATGCGGATTATCTGATAGCTTCAGAGGAAACAGAGCCTGGTGTTGGTTGGTATTATACAAAGTGGGTAAATGCACTTGGTGAGAACACTTCTATGCCAACCCTAGAAATTGGTAAGAATATCGTAGATGGTTTCGTTGATGAATGTAATAGAGTATGTGCTGGACAGAAGACAACTCTTTCAGTTATAGATCTAGCTGAGTTTTCAGAAACAGTACCTAATAAGTTAAATGCTTTCTCAACCTCTACAACTGATCTGATAAAAGGAAAAGACTTCAAGGTAGTATCAGATGCTAGAGCAGGAAGTAGAGAATTTGCTACATCCTCTAAGATTGACCAGATTGACCTTGTTAACTTCGCAAATAGTATAGGAACAAATGAGTCTAAGGCTCTTTCAGAGGCTGTACTTGAAGCGGTTAAATATAATAGAACTTCTCGTTCTATGACAAATGCTTATGGACTGTCAATGTACTTCCCATATAAGAAGGCATCCAAGGTTAGTACTGTTTCAGCTATCAACTCCGATATCGGTGTAGATAATGAATATAATAAATGTATGCAGGCCTTTGCAGGACTGGAAACAACTGGACAGGTTGCTGCTGGTGGACAGGGTTCAGGTTTTGGTTCACTACTTGGTCTTGCTGGAACAGGAACAGATACAGGTACTACATCAGGTGGAGATGCAATTGGAACACTTCTAAATGCATTCCTCGGTGGTGGAAGAAGTATTGAAGGAATGGACAGTGATGACGTATCCTTCATGAATGATTCCTCTGTATATGATGCTGATAAGGCGGCTGAATATGTTGCTGATAATCAGTTTGATCCTAGCAAGCTTGTATGGACACAGGAGAGTGATGGTACACATACACTCAAGATGTCAAAGGAAGATTGGCAGCTCATCCAGAATCTTCAGGTTAATATGTTTGTAGATGATGGAACTGGTTATGTAGATATGGGTCTAGATAATCTGTATTACTTCACTGAGGATGGTAAGCTTATAGGAGAGACTGATAATACATGGTTCTCAATAGATAATCAGCCTGCTGCCTTCTATTATGAAGATACTACAGAAACTGAAGATGGAGATACAATAGTTCAGGCAAGAGTGCCTGCTTATGTAAATGATGTTAGATGCAATCTAATCATTATCTTCGATAAGGATCATCCGGATGGTTATATAGCTGGAGCTAGATATGATTATACTGACGACCTATCTGCAGCAGGAGCATCAGATGTATCTGATATGGCTGTAGCCAAGGGTGTTACAGGACTTGAAGAAGGAGATAAGATAGATCTGATATGTGACTACTATGATTATGATGGTAACTATCAGGATTCATATTACTTAGGTGATACAATCACATATAGTGATGACCTTCTATATAGCTATGAAGATGTCGGAGCAAATTCAAAGGTTTCATACCTTCTGACAGACATTTACAATAGTGAATATTGGACACCTTCAATTGATCAATAATATTTATATGTAATATAACTTCGATTAAAAAAAGGTAAGATGATTTTTAAATCATCTTACCTTTTTTAATTCATTAAAAGTTTAAGAATTAGTCAATCTCTTTAATTGATGTATGCCACTCCTGAAGTGAATGGATATTACCAAGGTGACGCTTTTTCATATGGTCGATACCTTCAGCAGCTGCATGACCAGCAGCAATAGTAGTGATATATGGAATCTTATACTTGATAGCTGACTTACGGATGTAAGTATCATCATGAACTGAATCCTTACCAGAAGGAGA
The DNA here is from genome assembly GCA_902776395.1 of uncultured Lachnospiraceae bacterium. Taxonomy (GTDB): domain Bacteria; phylum Bacillota; class Clostridia; order Lachnospirales; family Lachnospiraceae; genus Eubacterium_Q. The sequence goes on along the minus strand of CACYQC010000026.1, from coordinate 7,528 downwards.
GTTGATGATGAGCTGTATATCACCATTTGACATATGATCTAAGATATTAGGTCTGCCTTCATATAGCTTTTTAACCTTTTCTGCAGGAATACCAGCAGCAACTATAGTCTCATATGTATTACCTGTAGCGAGAATCTTGAAGCCGTTCTCACTAAGTATTCTAGCAACCTCAGGTCCCTCAGGTCTTTCTGTCTTGTTAAGAGAGATAAGAACTGTACCTTCAAGTGGAAGCTCAGCCTTAGCGCCTTCCTGTGCTTTGAAGTAAGCACCACCGGCTGACTGAGACATACCCAGAACCTCACCAGTAGATCTCATTTCAGGTCCAAGGATAGGATCAACCTCTGGGAACATGTTGAATGGGAATACTGCTTCCTTAACTCCGTAATATGGAATCTCTCTTTCCTTAAGATCAGGAACAGGAGACTTACGGCCTGTAAGCTCACTAGTTATTATGTCTGTAGCAAGTGGAACCATTCTGATACCACATACCTTAGAAACAAGTGGAACAGTACGAGATGCACGAGGATTTGCCTCGAGAACATATACTACATCATCTTCGATAGCGTACTGCATATTCATAAGACCAACTACATGCATTTCCTCAGCAATCTTACGTGTATATTCCTTGATAGTAGCAAGATTCTTTTCTGAGATATGCTTTGAAGGAATGATACAAGCGGAATCACCTGAGTGAACTCCAGCAAGCTCGATGTGTTCCATAACAGCAGGTACATAAGCGTGTGTACCATCGGAAATGGCATCTGCCTCACATTCCATAGCATGATGTAGGAATCTATCAATAAGTATTGGTCTATCTGGAGTCACACCAACAGCAGCTTCCATATAGCCTGACATACTATCATCATCATATACAACTTCCATTCCACGTCCACCAAGAACGTATGAAGGACGAACCATTACAGGATAACCAATCTTGTTAGCTATTTCGATAGCTTCTTCAACAGTAGTAGCCATACCAGCCTCTGGCATTGGAATACCAAGCTTATCCATCATTGCACGGAACTGATCTCTATCCTCAGCAAGATCGATAACTTCAGGAGAAGTACCAAGTATCTTAACTCCATTCTTCTGAAGATCACTAGCGAGGTTAAGAGGTGTCTGTCCACCGAACTGTGCGATAACACCAACTGGCTGTTCTTTCTTATATATTGATAATACATCTTCAAGTGTAAGTGGCTCGAAGTAGAGCTTATCAGATGTATCATAGTCAGTTGAAACTGTCTCAGGGTTACAGTTAACGATGATTGTTTCAAAACCGAGCTTCTTAAGTGACTTAGCTGCATGTACACAGCAGTAGTCGAACTCGATACCTTGACCAATACGGTTAGGACCACCACCAAGAATCATAATCTTTGGCTTGTCTGATTTAACTTCATTTTTATCTACGTCACAATATGTAGAATAGTAGTAAGCACTATCCTGAGTACCACTAACGTGAACTCCCTGCCAAGCTTCAACAACACCGATTGACTCACGAGCCTCACGGATATCGTCCTCAGCAACATCAAGGATCTCACTTAAGTATTTATCTGAGAATCCATCCTTCTTAGCCTGTGTAAGAACGGCATCAGTAGGAACCTTACCGGAGAAGTCTTTAACAAGAGCTTCTTCTTCATCAACAAGTTCCTTCATCTGCTCGATGAAATACTTCTTAACCTTTGTTATATCATGTATCTCATCTACAGTAGCTCCCTTACGAAGTGCTTCGTACATCTGGAAATGTCTTTCACTTGAAGGAGTAATAAGTGCCTGAAGGAGCTGATCCTTTGTCATTTCGTTGAAGTTCTTAACATGTCCGAGACCATAGCGTCCCTTTTCAAGAGAACGGATAGCCTTCTGGAAAGCTTCCTTGTAGTTCTTTCCGATAGACATTACTTCACCAACAGCACGCATCTGTGTTCCAAGCTTATCTTCAACACCCTTGAACTTCTCAAATGCCCAACGAGCAAACTTGATAACAACATAATCGCCGCCTGGTACATACTTATCAAGGGTTCCATATTTACCACATGGAATCTCAGAAAGTGTGAGACCAGATGCAAGCATTGCAGATACAAGAGCAATAGGGAAACCAGTTGCCTTAGATGCAAGTGCTGATGAACGTGATGTTCTAGGGTTAATCTCGATTACAACTATACGATCGCTTACAGGATCATGTGCGAACTGAACATTTGTTCCACCAATAACCTGTATAGCATCAACTATTTTGTAAGCCTGCTCCTGAAGTCTGTCCTGAACTTCCTGAGAGATTGTAAGCATTGGGGCAGAGCAGAAGCTGTCTCCAGTATGAACGCCCATAGGATCAATATTCTCTATGAAGCATACTGTTATCATATTTCCGTCTTTGTCACGTACAACCTCGAGCTCAAGCTCTTCCCATCCGCTGACACATTCTTCAACAAGAACCTGTCCTACGAGAGAAGCTTTAAGACCACGAGCACAAACTGTTGCAAGTTCTTCTTTATTATATACCAGACCACCGCCGGCACCACCCATGGTGTAAGCAGGTCTAAGTACAACAGGATAACCAAGTTCACTTGCAATGCTAAGGGCTTCATCTACTGAATAAGCAACCTCTGAACGAGCAACTTCGATACCAAGAGAGTTCATAGTTTTCTTGAACTCGATTCGGTCCTCACCTCGCTCGATAGCATCTACCTGAACACCGATTACCTTTACATCATATTTTTCAAGAATACCAGCGTCAGCGAGCTCTGCACATAGATTAAGTCCTGACTGTCCACCTAGATTAGGTAGAAGAGCATCAGGTCTTTCTTTTGCTATAATAGCCTCAAGACGCTTAACGTTAAGTGGCTCGATGTATGTTACATCAGCCATTTCTGGGTCAGTCATGATTGTAGCAGGGTTAGAGTTAACAAGGATGATTTCATATCCAAGATTTCTAAGAGCTTTACATGCCTGTGTTCCAGAGTAGTCAAACTCACAAGCCTGGCCGATAATAATAGGTCCAGAGCCTATGATTAGAACCTTGTGGATGTCTGTTCTTTGTGACATAGCATATTCCTCCAATATTGTGACCCCGGGCAAGTTTAGAAATTTTGCCCAGTTGCATCTACTATATCATATTAGAAAGAATATTTCTTCATAAAATTAAGCAAAATTTGAAAAAACTTAAAATTTAAAGTTGACATAAAGGACGTGACAATACTCAACATTTATACTATAATAAATTTTAGTTTGAAACGGTTTTTGTATCTAATAATCATTATTGATTTTTTGGGGGTTTTTTATGAGCGAGAACTTAGAAAATGCAACTACAATTTCTGATGTTGAGAAGGTGCAGGAAGCACACGAAGAAGCAGAAGTTGAAGTTACTGAAGAGGTTAAAAAGAAGAAGGTTGATCTAAAGAATGTTTTCATGGTAGTTCTTGATTATCTAGTTATTATTCTAGCGTTTATGACTTCACTTATGCTTGTAAGTGAAATCAGTTTTGAACTATCAACTCTAGGATATCTAAATGCGGTTATCCGTGTCACACCTTTTTATGCTATCGGTGTAGCGCTTATAATGTTTATATTCAGGTTATATCCTGCTGATTATAAAAGTATAGGAGTGTCGTCAGTAAGAAGACTTATAATTGTTTCGTTCTTCACAAGCATTGCATACTTCTTAATCATGGAAAACTTTGTAGAACATTTCCCTCATGTTTATTATGTGCTTGGTGGAGTTCTTCAGTTTCTCCTGACATCACTTATAAGATTTATATATAGACTGACGCATATTAAAAAAGGTGATAAATGATATTGTAAAAAGAATTTTACTTATAATATTTGGACTGCTTCTACTTGGAACGGCTACACTTATAATAGTCTCATCATTAGCTGGAAAGCATGATGATGAGGCTTTTTATGATAGTAGCCTTTTTGTTGCATCGGTCGGAGATGCAGAAGCAACTGTTACTGAAGCTACGAAGGCTGAACCAGATACTGAAGAGACTAAAGTTGAAGAGGCGACACCGGATACTCCTAAGTATGAGGAGGTAGCTGATTCATCTGAACTGATAGATACAGATGCTCCAGTCTTTCTTATTTTCCAGAAGAGTGTTACTATCAAGGTTGGTTCAAGCTTTGATGTAAAGGAACATATGGGTTATGCCGATGATGTAGATAGAGATGTTGATGTGAGTCTCTCAGGAAGCGTTGATACTTCTACAGTTGGAACTTATCCTATAACAGTGACGCTTACTGATGATGCTGGACATTCTACTAGTTCCTCTATGGATGTCACTGTTTCAGATTCCGTTTCAGATAGCAGTGGTGGAGGTGAAAACACAAAGCCAACAGAATCCTTCTCGGATTTCATAACAAATTATAAGGAAGATAATACGGTTCTTGGTATAGATGTTTCTAGATGGCAGGGAACTGTAGATTATAATAAGGTCAAAGCTGCAGGCTGTGATTTTGTGATCATCAGAATAGGTGGCTTAGATGACGGTGAGCTATACACTGATAAATGTTATAGAGACAATATTAAAAATGCTAAAGCTGCAGGACTTAAGGTGGGTATATATTGGCATGCAGAAGAGGGCTCTATTCAGGAGGTTGAGAAGAGTCTTGATTATATGCTTGATCTACTAGATGGTGAAGAACTAGATTTTCCTATAGCTTATGACTGGGAAGACTTTATGCATTTCCAGAATTATGGTATGAATATAAGAGATATTAATGATTGCTTTGATACATTTTGTAAAGGCGTTGAAGAGGAAGGATATTCTGCGTGTCTATACAGTAGTATAAATTTCCTAGAACATGTTTGGACTAATGATAAACCTCATCCTGTATGGATGGCTAATTACGCATCGAAAACCAGTTACACAGGTGATTATTATATGTGGCAGCATAGCAATACTGGTTCTATTGATGGAATAAGTGGAGCAGTTGATTTTAATATTCTTTATAAAGAAGATTGATAGAAAAGAGGGATAAGCTTTGGTTATCACAGATAAGGAAGAATTTGAAAGAGGAATCAGAAGAGTAATTATCACAGAGGATGAAATCAGAAAAAAGACTGCTGAGTATGGAAAGTTACTCAGTAGGGAGTACAATGGTAAGCCGCTTCTTCTTGTAAGTATTCTTAAGGGGGCTTATATATTTCTCTCTGATTTAACTAAAGAGATATCTATCCCATGTGAAGTTGGCTTTATGGCTGCGAAGAGTTATTTCGAAAGCACAGAGTCTTCTGGTGATGTTCAGATTATATATGATCTTACTCAGGATATCAGTAATTATCATGTTCTGATAGTTGAGGATATAATAGATACTGGACGTACTCTTAAAGCTGTTGCAGATATACTTAAGGGTAGAAATCCTTTATCACTTAAAATTCTTACACTTCTTGATAAGCCAGATAGAAGAATAGCTGACATCAGTGCGGATTACACATTATTTACCATTCCAGATTATTTTGTGATCGGATACGGTCTTGATTATGGAGAGTACTACAGAAATCTGCCATATATTGCTGAATATGATGAGAGTCTACTTGGTTAGATTCATTTCAAATAAATAGTTTTAAGGAGTCTATAGTTATGGAAAAAATGTTTAAACTCAAAGAACATGGAACCACCGTTAAAAAGGAAATCGTTGCTGGTTTAACGACCTTCGTTACTATGGCGTATATCCTTGCGGTTAATCCAAGTATCCTGTCTGAAACAGGCATGGATCCAACAGCTGTTCTACTTGCGACATGTATTGCTTCCTTTATAGGTACAGCACTTATGGCATTTCTTGCAAATATGCCTTTTGCGCTGTCGGCTGGTATGGGTCTAAATGCTTATTTCGCTTATACAGTAGTACTTGGAATGGGTTATTCCTGGCAGGTTGCACTGCTTGCAGTGTTTATAGAAGGTGTTATCTTCATTTTACTTTCTGTTACACCTGTAAGAGAAGCGATGTTCAATGCTATACCGCTTGAACTTAAGAAGGCAGTTTCAGTTGGTATCGGACTTTTCATCTGTTTCATAGGTCTTCAGAATGCGCACCTCGTTGTTGGTGGAGCAACACTTGTTGAGATGGTTGATTTCAAGAAGGATTTCTCTACAACAGGTATCACAGCATTACTTGCAGCAGTTGGAGTTGCTATAATGGCTGTACTTTATATAAAGAAGGTTCCAGGGTCTATACTTATTGGTATCATTATTACATGGATACTTGGAATGGATATGCAGTTCTTTGGAGTTTATGTTCCAAATCCTGAGGCTGGATACTATTCTTTGTTCCCTACATTCCATATGACAGATTTTTCTAAGTTAGGAGAAACCTTTGGACAATGCTTTAATGTTGATCTTCATAGTATAGGAATACTTAATTTTATAGTAGTTATTTTTGCATTCTTATTTGTTGATTTCTTTGATACACTTGGAACTCTTATAGGTGTTGCCTCTAAGGCGGATATGCTTGATGAGAATGGTAAGCTTCCAGGTGTTAAACCAGCACTTCTTGCTGATGCTGTTGCAACTTCTGCAGGTGCTGTACTTGGTACATCAACAACTACAACATTTGTTGAGTCTGCATCAGGTGTTGGTGTAGGTGGTAGAACAGGACTTACAGCTCTGACAACAGCAGTTCTTTTCATCCTTTCAACCTTCCTTGCACCAGTATTTACATCTATTCCTTCCTTTGCTACAGCTCCAGCGCTGATAATGGTAGGATTTCTGATGTTTACAGGTATTTCAGATCTTAAGATGGATGAAGAACATTTGACATCTGCTATACCAGCTTATATAACAATCTTCTCAATGCCACTTTTCTACAGCATTTCCGAAGGTATATCACTTGGATGTATATCATACGTTCTTATCAACCTTCGTTGTGGAAACGCAAAGAAGATAAACCCTATAATGTATGTACTAGCGGTGCTATTTATTCTTAAATATATTTTCATATAGTGTCTGTTTTAATCGAAAGGAAATAATATGATTGGTATAATCGGAGCAATGGATAAAGAGGTAAATGACCTCAAGTCAGTTATGGGCGGTCCTGGAGATTCGCTCACTCCAAAGATTGAGAAACATGCAGGAATGGATTTCTGTGAAGGAACTCTAGGTGGACAGGATGTAGTACTTGTAAGAAGCGGTATAGGTAAGGTAAATGCAGCTGTAGCCGCAGAAATACTTGTAGCCGTATTTAATGTTAAGGCTATTATCAATACAGGTATTGCAGGTAGCCTTGATGCAAATATTGATATTGGAGATATAGTTTTATCTACAGATTCACTTGAGCATGATATGAATGTTAAAGGTCTTGGATATGAAAGAGGAGTTGTTCCAGATCAAGAGGCAAGTATATATCCAGCTGACGCTGAACTTAGAGCAGTAGCTAAGGAAGCCTGTGAAAAGGTATACGGGGGTATCCATAAATATCTCCTTATTCTGCGGGGTCAAAAAGCTTAGTGAGTCCCGCTTTGTCGAGTCCCGTGCCGATGACGCAGACCTTGCCGGTCACGTCGGCGGCCTGCAAGGCGGCGCTGTATACAACCTGGGTCGTC
>CACYQC010000025.1 GCA_902776395.1 uncultured Lachnospiraceae bacterium | reverse complement strand
AATCTCCTCCAAAAAAATACATCAGTTATATCTATATTCAATAATTTATAAAAAAACACCGTATAATTAATTAAATTCTAACAAAATAGGCGTTCACAAACGTAACAGAAGATATATTTTCAACAAAAAAACACCGAAACAGTATAAACTGTTCCGGTATTTGATATAAATCTCTAATTTTTATTACTTTGTTTATTAAAATATAACTCTCCGTTAGTCAGCTCAGCCCAGCTGTAATCCTTTAGGTACTCACCCTGATACGAATTAACTATATCCATATCACCTTCTAAAAGCCTATAATAATCACAGTCTATCATTTCTGTATGAATGGCTATCTGTCTATGTTTTCGGATAATAACATCTTCCATTCCAATTTCGCCAAGTGTACTCTTTAGATCACTGAGCAAGTTTCTAACTCTTTGCTGGACAACCTTTTTATCATGGCCGTCCTCCCAAAGTGCAAGCCCTATCTCCTCCGCTGTACATACCGCTCCTCTTCTGTCTATCAGATAAGCGAGTAGTTCCTTACTCTGTTTTCTGGTAAAGATAACTGGTTCGCCATTCCAATAAACATCAAAATGTCCGAAGCATTTCACTACGAGCTTATCCTTATCAGCCTCTCGCGGTTCAGGCATATAGCTAAGCTCTTCCCTTACATCTTCAACACTAATCGGTTTCAGAAGATAACCATTAGCCTTTATTTTAAATGCGTTAACCGCATATTTATCATATCCGGTTACAAAAACGATCTTGGTTTCAGGAGACAAACTCTTTAACCTCACTGCAAACTCTAGTCCTGATAATCCTGGCATCTCTATATCCGAGAAAACAACATCTGGCTTTTTCCCCTGACTAATCGCCTCCAGTGCAGCGTCTCCACGAGAAAAGGTCATAACCTCAGCACCTTCACACGCTTCAAGCAGTATCTCCTTTGTTCCCTCCAATATTGGTTTCTCATCATCTACAGCAAACAATAACATTACTCATTCCCCCTGCGGAAGTATAATAGTTATAGTAGTACCTTCACCCAAACCTGATTCTACTTTTAAATCTCCACCAGCAATTCTTTTAAGTCTTTCTTTGACATTTTTAATTCCGTTATGAGACCGGTCCTCCTTAAAACTTTGTTCTTCATACACAAATCCCGGACCATCATCCTTCACACTTATTTCTATTCTATCTTCATATCTTCTCGAGCTGATAGTTACTATTCCTCTACCTGTTTCGTTCTTCCGAACCCCGTATGATATAGCATTTTCAACCAATGGCTGCAAAGTAAGTGTTGGAATCTCAAAATCCTTACACTCTAGATTATACTTTACATCCAGATCATCCTCAAACCTTAACTTCTGAAGCTTTACATATTGTTCCACATGCTTTAGCTCTGCCTCAAAGGGAATAGATTTATCCATTGTAATAGAGTCCATATTGTGGCGAAGATATGCAGAAAAATCAACGACTGCTTCCTCTGCTTTCTTAGGATCCTTACCACACAGATACTTTATTGAGGATAAAGAATTATAAAGAAAATGCGGATGTATCTGAGCCAGCAAAATATCTATTTTAAGTTGGGCATTTTCCTCCTGCTGTCTAAAGATCACATCTACTTGATCAGAGATAATATATGCAAACATTGTCATCGCTGCAATAACTGTACCGAGCACTATCATATGCACTCCTCGATAAAACATCTGTATGAGAATAGTTATAAGCGGGATAATAGCATATAGAGCAAAAGCTTCTCTTTCCTTCTTTGATAGGTTATTCCATTTATTTATCAACGTTATAAGATTGACTACTGTTATAAAAAATGGCATAACAAGAAGCATCGGAAAATACTTTCCCCTCTCATATACATTTTCATTATTGATATGATATATCGTTCTTGAAAACTGAGCGTATATAAGGATTACAACATATACTATCCATAAGCCAAATGCTATATAAACGCTTTTTTGTTTCACACAGTTTTTCTCCCCGCTCTGATGCAGAAGAAAGCATATGATCAGGACCTCCAAAACTGAGGAAAGAAATGCCTGACTAAAAAGCGCAACTCGAGAAAGCATAACCCATCCAAAGCCAGACTGATCGTACGACACTTCTCTTATCATAATAAATGTCGTATATAAAATCAGTAAACTGAAGATAGTTATAAAAAATCTTCTTACTTTATTTTCGACGTAGCGGTCGAGTATTGCCTGCATCAGTCCAAAGGCACTTAAGGTCATACCTGCTACAGAAATAATCAGATTGGTTATACGAATTGCATCCATATAATTATTCCTTCGTCTTTTTATAAATGTTTCTTAGCTCCAAACAAAGTGGTTCGATGCCCTCGAGATTTGACGGAATATCCGTACATATGGCTATTATATATGGTGAGCTATCCTTTGGATAAATGATACCTCCATCGGTTGTTGCTCTATATCTTCCTTCACATATCCAGCCCGCCTTAGACTCTGTCCTATCAGTTAAAGCTATTAGTGTTCTTTCATTCATCTTTATTTCTGCAGTTCCAAGGGAACTATGGATTGCAGATTGATTAGGATTTGTGAACCAATCCTTCATCTTACGACCTGTCTCATCTGTATTGAGAAAGAAGTAGTTCTGAATCCAAAGCTTGGCGAGAGATCTTGCACTAAGCTGTGGATAGTGATAAGTTGCATTTCCCCTATCTATTCCAGCCTCTTCGCACCAATCGGCAAAGAAGGCATTTCCATAGCTTCTTCTAGTGTTACTATATATCTTATTATCCGAATTCTGAATAACCTGGATAAATGTATTTGAGTTTTTATCTACCATCTCTGGTTTATAAGCCGCAAGAGAGGCCATATAAGGACCCTTGATGCAGCTAGCCGAATAAACCGTGCTATCCATGTTGTAAGCAACACCCTTACCATTATCGAGATTGATCATCACGAAGCCGGCTGTATTACAAGCCTTTAGTTCATCGATTATATTCAGAATATTATTTATGTCCTCCTTATCCGGTTCATAACCGCCAAGGCCGATTAGCTCATAGTCTTTCTTTGGAGCCTTCGCATTTGCCTCTGGCATTGGCACGCTGTCGATTGAAGCCATAAGCTCATCCTTTGTAACAATGGCTCCATCCATGCCGAATATATAGTACTTATTATCTATCTTCTGAACACCTGTCTTCAGGCATCCAGTGTTATCTGCATAGCATTTCTTACCAAGATTATTGATCCATCCAGTTTCAGGATTTCCCTCTTCATCAAATAAATATGTCTTCTTATCTATCTCGCAAACACCTGTTGCTACGGAACCATCTTGGTTTACATAAAATTTACTACCATTATAATCCGTCCAGCCCTCTTCCAGAGTTCCATCCTCTGCAAATAGGTAGTCTTTTCCCTCTATTTCAACTCGTCCTGTACTAAGAAAACCATCGTCATCAAAATGATACTTGGTCCCATCTATTTCCTGCCAGCCAGTAGCAACTTCATGTTCCTCCATCACATACATCTTGCCGGCTGATACATCCACCCATCCTGTCTGGAGAGCTCCTGTATCAGAGAATTTGTAGGTATAACCTCCCACTTCCTTCTCACCTATTAGAACGTAACCCTCATCATCAAAATAGTACCAGTTGCCTTCTATACTCAGCCACTCACTTCTGGCTTCTTCGCCATCCAGCTTGGTATAGCTTATCCCCTTGGAATTATTTGAATCCCAGGTTCCTCTCTTATTTCTCATAGTTACTAAATAGTATGATACACAACCTGCAGCTACAATAAAAAGAACTATGACATATATATATAGTTTTTTTCGACTTAACTTACTCAAAATGTATTTCCTTAATAGTTCACAAAAGTTGTCATAGGAACCGTCCCTATTGACAACTATAGCATATATTTTGAAGTAATAAAATCTATTTCACACAAAAAAACACCGGCCACCTTACGGTGACCGGCGTCCTATATATTCTGATTAGAATAAGCTAGAATTACTCAGCCTTTGTTCCATCATACAGATCAACGAGACCCTGAAGATGAGCGAACTTCTTCTTTGAGTTCTCCTCAGCCATAGCGAAGAGCTTATCAGCCTTATCCTTATTAATCTTCTGAAGAGCTGTGTAACGAGCCTCTCCTGAAAGGAATTCCTGATAAGGAACTGTTGCAGCCTTAGAATCAAGACTGAACTTCTTATCCTCGTCTGGGTTGAATCTGAACAGGTTCCAATATCCAGCATCTACTGCCTTCTTCTCCTCAGCCATAGCCTTGCTCATACCAACACGGATTCTGTGGTTGATACATGGAGCGTAAGCGATGATGAGTGATGGACCATGATAGCTCTCAGCTTCCTTGATAGCCTTGATGAGCTGGTTGTAATTAGCACCCATAGAAACCTGAGCAACATATACATAACCGTAGCTCATAGCGATAGCAGCAAGATCCTTCTGCTTGATCTCCTTACCACCTGCAGCGAACTGTGCAACAGCACCTGTAGGAGTAGCCTTTGAAGACTGTCCACCAGTATTTGAGTAAACCTCTGTATTGAATACGAATACGTTTACATCCTCTCCTGAAGCGAGTACGTGGTCAACTCCACCGAATCCGATATCGTATGCCCAACCGTCACCACCGAAGATCCACTGTGACTTCTTAGCAAGGAAATCCTTATCCTTAACAACTGCCTTAGCTTCTGGGCTATCAACCTTCTCAAGCTCAGCGATAAGAGCATCAGCAGCTTCTGTATTTGTATTTGTGTCATCATATGTCTCGAAGAACTTATCTGCAGCAGCCTTAACAGCAGCGTTAGACTCAGCTACGACCTTAACCTTCTCTGAAAGGCTCTCACGAAGAGTCTTCTGAGCAAGATACATACCGAAACCGAACTCAGCATTATCTTCGAACAGTGAGTTATCCCAAGCAGGTCCCTTACCAGCCTTATTTGTTGTATAAGGTGTAGATGGTGAAGAGTTACCCCAGATAGATGAACATCCTGTTGCATTTGAGATGTACATTCTATCACCATAGAGCTGAGTGATAAGCTTAGCATATGGTGTCTCACCACAACCAGCACAAGCGCCTGAGAACTCAAGCAGTGGCTGCTTGAACTGTGATCCCTTAACTGTAGCAGCACCAAACTTATTGATCACTTCTTCCTTATCAGGAACTGAGATAGCATAATCGAAGAGGTTCTGCTCAGCCTTAAGAGCATCATCAAGTGGCTTCATCTCGATAGACTTTGTAGGACATACATTTGTACATGATCCACATCCAAGACAGTCCATTGTAGAAATAGCTACCGCATACTTGTAACCAGCGATTTCTGGCTTGAAGTCCTTGGCCTTGAAGCCTTCTGGAGCAGCTGCAACTTCTGCATCTGTAAGAGCAACTGTTCTAATAGCAGCATGAGGACATACATATGAACAAAGACCACAGCCTACACACTTCTCAGCATCCCATACAGGAACTGATACGGAAACACCTCTCTTCTCGTATGCTGCTGTACCTGATGGTGTAGAACCATCCATGTATCTAGCAACAACAGAAACAGGAATTGTGTTACCTTCCTGAGCTGAAACCTTAATCTGAACGTCGTTAACGAAGTCGATCTGCTCTTTTGTACCCTTTGTAGCTGCAGGATAGTCAAGACCCTCATCTACTCCATTTGTCCAATCAGCAGGAACATCTACCTTAACAACTGCGTCAGCACCAAGATCAATAGCCTTCCAGTTCATCTGAACGATATCATCACCCTTCATACCGTAAGACTTCTTAGCAGCTGCCTGCATGTACTCGATTGCCTCAGCCTCTGGGATGATACCTGTAAGCTTGAAGAATGCTGACTGAAGGATTGTGTTGATACGTGTAGGTCCCATACCTGACTCGATACCAAGCTTAACACCATCGATAGTGTAGAAGTTGATATTGTGATCAGCGATGTACTTCTTTACCTGTCCTGGGAGATGCTTATCAAGCTCTTCTCCTGTCCATGGGCAGTTAAGAAGGAATGTACCACCATCAACAAGCTCTTCAACCATGTGATACTTCTTAACGTAAGCTGCATTGTGGCAAGCTACGAAGTTAGCCTTATGGATAAGGTATGTTGACTTGATTGGCTTATCACCAAATCTAAGGTGTGACATTGTTATACCACCAGACTTCTTTGAGTCATAATCGAAGTAAGCCTGAACGTACTTATCTGTGTTATCACCAATGATCTTGATAGAGTTCTTGTTAGCACCAACAGTACCGTCAGCACCAAGACCCCAGAACTTACAACAAACTGTTCCCTCTGGAGTTGTAACAAGAGCGTCACCAGAATCAAGTGAAAGATTTGTAACATCATCAAAGATTGAAAGAGTGAACTCTTCCTTCTCTGTATTGTTGAATGTAGCAACGATCTCTGAAGGAGTTGTATCCTTAGAACCAAGTCCGTAACGACCTCTTGTGATAAGAGTATCCTTGAACTCTGTTCCTCTAACTGCAGCCATAACATCAAGAGCAAGTGGCTCAGCGTTTGAACCAGGCTCCTTTGTTCTATCAAGAACGATGATCTGCTTAGCTGTCTTAGGGATAGCTGCGATGAATTTATCATTAACGAATGGTCTGTAAAGACGAACCTTAACAACTCCGACCTTCTCGCCCTTAGCTGTAAGGTAATCAATTGTCTCTTCAATAGTATCACATACAGAACCCATAGCTACGATAACCTTCTCAGCATCAGGTGCTCCATAGTAATTGAAGAGCTTGTAGTCTGTACCGATCTTAGCATTGATCTTGTCCATGTACTTCTCAACGATAGCTGGGAGATCATTGTAAGCTGGGTTACAAGCCTCTCTTGTCTGGAAGAATACGTCAGGGTTCTGAGCAGATCCCTTCTCGCATGGATGATTTGGATTAAGAGCCTCAGCTCTGAACTTATCAAGTGCGTCATATGGGAATACATCTTCGAAATCTTCGTTTGACCAGCAATCGATCTTCTGGATCTCATGTGATGTACGGAAACCATCAAAGAAGTTGATGAAAGGAAGTCTTCCTTCAAGAGCTGCCATATAAGCAACTGGAGTAAGGTCCATAACTTCCTGTACAGATGACTCACAGAGCATTGCGCAACCTGTCTGACGACAAGCATATACGTCTGAGTGATCACCGAAAATGTTAAGAGCATGTGATGCAACGCATCGTGCACTAACGTTAAATACACCTGGAAGTCTTTCACCAGCTACCTTATAAAGGTTAGGGATCATAAGAAGAAGTCCCTGTGAAGCTGTGTAAGTAGATGTCATAGCACCTGCAACAAGTGAACCGTGTACTGTACCAGCAGCACCTGCTTCAGATTCCATCTCTAAGATTTTTACAGTGTTGCCGAAGATATTCTTTCTTCCAGCAGTTGCCCATTCATCAGTATGTTCAGCCATAGGTGATGATGGAGTGATAGGATAGATAGCAGCGCAGTCAGTAAAGATATACGATGCATGAGCTGCAGCTTCGTTACCATCCATGGTCTTTTTGAATCTTGCCATTTCGTGATTCCTCCTAGAATTATTGTATTAGCACGCCCCTAAGTTGCCATTTAAAAGCAAGGCAGGGCGCAAAAAGCTAAATAAAATAATAACACAAAATGAACTTCTTGTGAACAACGAAAAGCCCCTATTTTACTAATCTTTATAAGGCACAACATACCAAAGTTAAATCTAGTTAATCACAGAAAAATAGATCCTTCTTTTTACTCAAGAGAACAAAAAAATAAGACGTCAATCCTTTTGTGATTGACGCCTTGATTTTTTTACTTAGCTCTCTGATCGAGTCTTGAGAGCACTTCCAGGAGGACAGCTACCTCCTTCTCCTTTGCGATACGGAAGTAGTCCTTAAATCTTGATGCCTCTGTGACATCCTCACTAATAGATATCTTGATAAGAAGATTACGAGCTGCCTGCATGTTCTTAACTACATCCTCGTAAGACTCAATTAGATCAGCATCATAATTCAGATATCCATTTGCCATAAGATACTTGATTCTCTCAAGCATCAGTACCTTATGATCATACATTACATGTAAAGCTCTGATATCGAAATCAGGCTCTTCTGACTGCATCTGCTTCATAACTCTTTCGAGTGCTGTGTCATAAACCTCTACACCGAAGGTTGTATCATTGAAGCGGTTTCTCATCATACGGAAATGATTCTTTGTATCCTGAGAATTCAGATACTCGCGAAGTGTATCTCTTATCAGGGTTGTATCTACATCATAGTAGCAGGTATCTGTGTTCTTGAAGATTACATAGAGACCTCTTGTTCCCTTGTAATCATCCTTAAACATATGATCCTCTGCAGCTGATATAACTTCGTAACCCTTACGAACATCCTCAAAGGTGAGCTTGTTATGTGCATACTTATCCTTGAATGTGAAGTCTCCACAATAGAAGCCCTCTCCTTCTAGATCGTATCCATAGATGAATAGCTCGTGAGGGAACTTATAGTCAACATCTACATCACTAAGAATCTTTGCCTCATCGAATACACCATATACATATCCACCGAGGTCAATAGTCTTGATAATGAAATCAACTATATCTCCACAATAGCTCTGAATCTGTTCCTTAGTCATAAGTGAAGTAATCAGATATGGGCACTCTTTAAGAGAAGAACTACCTGGCATGATGTCAGCAAACAGCATATCATCCCCAGTAAATATTTCTTCTATATTGTAACATCTCAGCTGTATATAATTACTGAAAATCCATTTCTTCGCATTATCATCCTCTGAAAGAATTGAGAATAATGTGGCATGCCACTGCCATGATGTTATAAGCGGATTCTTTGTTACCGGTAATCTCTTTTTTGCCATTTGTCACCCCTCCTTAGTCTACCTTATCCAGTTTAGCCTTGATCACTGCTGCTAGATCCTCAAATGTTTTATAGTCTTCCAGACTCAGCTCGTAGTCTGTAAACTTAACCCCGAATTTCTCTTCTGCAGCTACAATAAGTCTGATAATTGAAACAGAATTAACCCCGTACTCACTTGTTATTTCCGCATCCATTGACACATCACTAAGCTCTGGCATAACTTCTTCTATAAGAGCCTTGAGTGTCTGTCTTACCTCTTCCTTTTCCATGTAATGTAACCCCTTTCTGTCTTATTTATAATCATAGGTATGAAGTCCCATATAAGTACCACGGGATACTACCTGACCATAAGCTGTCTCCATTTCAGTTGCACATTCAAGCATATTGATACGTACACCTGAATAGAAATCATCTGTGGTGATAACCTGCTCACCGATATTTGTTGTCATTGAATCTGGTGATTCATTGTAAGGAGCATCTGTAAGTATCTCCTTCATAGCGGATGAGAAATGTGGCATTGAGTCAGGAAGTGATATATACCTGTGACTCATAACCTTTTCCTTGTATCCATCCTTCATCATACATAGCTTCTTCTTAGCTGTCTTCTCCATCGCATTAGATACGAAAGCTTTGGCAGCTGTCTTAAGCACTTCTCTACGAACCTCACTATCAAAGGATACGAACATAGCATTCATATCCTGCATAGATGGCTGATTCTCTGCAAAGGCTGCAGCAATAACCTTCTCATTAGGATATACACCAAGTCCAAGTAGGAAGTTCTTATATATATGTTCCATCTCATCAGCGACTGGAACAACCTTATCACCATTTATATCTGCCTCATGATTTACCATCATATTGATAAGTCCAGTTCTGAACTGCTCTATTCTATCCTCTGTAACATAGTCTGTTGGGAGGAACTCATGTCTCTTAGCATCTGTAAGAGTGAAGTCTACTATTCTTCTTCCCTGAATAGCAAGATCCTCAACAGCATTAACCAGGTCCTGACTGAACTGTGAAAATGTATCGCTCAGCTGTTCTGCTCTCTGACGAAGCTGTCTAATGATATCGCCGAAAACATCCTGAGAATTCAACTCAGCCATGAGCATATTTCTCTCCTGTGCAAGAGCACTCTTGATGCAAGCTTCGTGATAACCATTCTCCGTCTCACGCTTAGCAGAAGGAAATGCGAAGAGTCTCTTCTTCACGATTCCAAGGATAGAGTTAATGATTCCTTCATAATCATCAGATGGAGTGTACTTTGAAAGGATCTCCTCCAGAGACTTAACCTCTGCAACCATGTTCTCATCCTTCTCACATCCACCTATTCCAGCGGCACCAATGATGCGCATTGTTATAAATGGACCATACTCTCTCATGTATTTCTCTATATTTGCATCCAGCATCTGAGACATCTTGATACGAAGTGATTTAGCAATTACAGGAATGTCTGTCTTAACAGAATTCAGCGCCTGTGGAAGTGTGGTACTGAGTCTATCTGTTCTCTTCTTGATATCCTTATAAGCTGGTGCAGGGAACTGACCAGTCTTGATAAGACCATTTACAGATAGGTCTATCTCATCACCAGGAGCACCGCACATAAAGGTTCTGATCTCGCCGAAGATGCTCTGAATATCCGCCTGCATCTTCTCGTCCTTTTCAGGCATCTTGTTCATCCTTGAATAAGCCTCTGTGAAAACAGAATGCTCAACTATATTCTCTATTTCCTTGATAGGAATCTTGTAATCTGCTTCATTAACGACCTTGAAATATCCCAGCTTGCTTCTCTCGAAGAAGGAATCTCTGAGGAGCTTACGCTTTCCATTCTCATCAGCATCGTCGATGTACTTATTGTGTGCCAGCTTGTATAGGAAGTAAGCAACATCGCTGAAGATTATTCCATCTGGAATATATCCCTGCTCGTCCTTCTTTCCTGAAACCAGCATACAGCTATCGAATATATTATCACTCATACTAAGTCTATGAGAGGTACTTTCGAAGACATAATTTCTTCCTTCGTACTTAGCCTGAATGAAGTCAGAAACCTCCAGCATAGTAGCCTGACCATTTGCAAGAAGAAGTGTTCTCAGCTCGTCGTCCTCATAAATGGACCTGTTAGCAAAGAGTGTGTCTGGCATAAGAAGACATCCACCAACTCTTACGTTCTCCCATTTTCTAGACTTTGCATAAGCCTTGATATTGTAAGTAACGTCTGCCAGTATTCCACTTCCTGTTCCACCGCAGGTACTGCTGACAATTATAATATCAAGCTTCTTGGATACAGAATCACTGTACATGTCCTCAAGCTTTTCAAATAAAAGAATTCTCATATCCTCATATGCATTTGAGAACATAAGTCTTCCTACCTGTCTATTACCCTTAGCACCTTCTGTACCGATGTTAAGCTTTGGGAAATCAGGACTCATCCAACGAGCCAGACTAGCCTGAACCGGCTGATTATTATAGCCCTTCTCAAGTATATCCTCGAGATTAGGTCTATATATACTTAGAATCTCCATTGCATTAAGACCATCGCCATCCTTGCTGGCCTTAATCATATCTTCCATTTCTGGAATGTCTGAATCTATTAATAAGTAATGTATATTATCCTCTGAGGTTATCTCATTTCTAAGCATTCCCTTCAGAGCACTAGCAACTTTGCCTCCAACTCCGCCAAGACCTACGATAAGAAGATCTCCATTTATTCTCTCTCCTTCTTCTTCATTACCAAAGATTCTGACGTCTTTTAGCTTACTAAACGCTTCCTTTTGTGTTTCAAGTAGGATCATTTTCAGTCTCCTTTTTCCCCCATTATCCATATATTCATAGCTAGTCTCAATGATAGCATAAATCACACAAAATTAACACACCTTTTTGTAAATATTGTTACAATTTTTCGATTATTTTTGAGTACAGTGACGAAAATAATAATAAAAAAAGGCGCCACAAATGTGACGCCCTTCAAAGTTTCAAAATATTTAGGCTTTGTTAGCTGAACCAAATACAGCAACACGATCCTTAACTTCATCTCTGATAGCCTGAGCACCAGGAGCAAGAAGCTTACGTGGATCATAACCCTTACCCTGCTGATCCTTACCTTCTTCGATGTACTTACGTGTTGCAGCAGCGAATACAAGCTGGCACTCTGTGTTAACGTTAACCTTAGCAACGCCCATTGAGATAGCCTTCTTGATCTGCTCATCAGGAATTCCCGAACCACCGTGAAGTACAAGTGGAGTATTTCCAACTTCAGCCTTAACAGCCTCAAGTACCTGGAACTGAAGTCCTTCCCAGTTATCTGGGTACTTACCATGGATGTTACCGATACCACAAGCAAGCATATCAACACCAAGATCGTTGATCATCTTGCACTCTGCTGGATCTGCGCACTCACCTGTTGATGATACGCCATCCTCTTCACCACCGATACCACCAACCTCAGCTTCGATTGAGATACCCTTCTCGCGGCAGATAGCTACAAGCTCTTTTGTCTTCTCGATGTTCTCATCGATTGGAAGTGATGAACCATCGAACATTATAGATGTGAAGCCAGCCTCGATACAAGCCTTAGCTCCTTCATATGAACCATGATCAAGGTGAAGTGCAACTGGAACTGTAATTCCAAGTGACTCATCCATAGCCTTAACCATAGCTGAAACTGTCTTGAATCCAGTCATATACTTACCAGCACCCTCAGATACTCCAAGTATAACAGGAGTCTTAAGCTCCTCACACTCAAGCAGAATTGACTTTGTCCACTCAAGATTGTTGATGTTGAACTGTGCTACTGCATATCCACCAGCAACAGCCTTCTCAAGCATTTCTTTTGCTGAAACTAACATTTTGTTACCTCCGTTTATTTTATTATACTGACACACCGAAGCACGTCATTATTAATCGCGACATCCATTATAACCCAAACCAGTTGGCAAAACAACTACAAATGTTAGAATTATCTAACCATTTATTTGGTTATTTTCTCTTACCCATCAGTCTGAGAAGTCTGATAAACAGGTTGATGAAATCCAGATATAGCTCCATAGCTCCGTACATACCAAGTACTCCAGCGGATAGTCCTGTGTTCATTCTGGACATCTTAGTTATCTTATTTACATCATAAGCTGTATAAGCCATGAATACTACAATTCCGATAATTGTTATTACATAGTCTGCCATAGTTGAACCCACGAAGAAATTGATAAGCGATCCAACAATTATTCCTATCAGACCTGCAAAAAGAATTGGTCCCCATCCTGTCAGGTCCTTCTTAGTAATCGCACCATACATCGACATTATTCCAAATACAAGTGATGTAATAAAGAATACACGACATATAGAGGAAATCGTGAATACAAGGAATATAACAGAAAATGTCAAACCATTAACTATCGCAAAGCCTGCAAACAGAAATGCCGATAACCAGAAGTTATCCTTCTGCATAGCAGTTGTACAAGCAATTACGAGACCAAACTCTAACACAAGTATTACGATAAGTGACAGTCTTCCACCTGCAAAAATCGCTGTAAAGAAAGCTGGTGAAGAAGCCACAATAAGAGCTGTTATACCTGTTATCAGAAGCGCGATAAACATATATAAATATGCATTTACAAGCACTTCATTTATAAGCGCTGCACTGACTACTCCAGCCGCTCCATTTCTTGTTCCATATCCATATCCTCTATGATAATGATGGCGATGATGATAACTATTATGATGACTTCTACTATAGCTACTATCATCACTATCAAAGCCCGTGGAACCACCTGCGTTTGAAATGCCATCCATCATGCCACCGACTCCAGCCGCCATACCAGCTGTCTTCATAAGTGGATTCATCATATCAACACTCGCACTACCTGCCGGCTCATCATAGAAGCCGTCACCCAGGTCTGTTCTTCCATAGCCATATTGCTGGTATGGATTTACAGACTGCTCTGTACCATATTGATTGTATGGATTCTGGCTATATGCGCTCTGATCTCCGTAATAGCCTGGATCTCCATACGAGGTATTATCAAAGGTACTTGTACTGTCACTTGACTCATAGTATGAGAAGTTGTCTCCTGAACTATCCCCAAAATTTCCACCGTTATAATTCGGATTATTATAATTTGAATTATTATTTGGGGTATTATCTGGATTATTTTTTAACTGCATTTTTTCCTCCTTGTATGTTTACTTAAAACCATCTACAAAATCTATAAACTAGAAGCCCTCAACTCGTCTCTGTCTTCTAACCTCTAGTCTCTTCTTTGCGCCTTCCCACTCTGCCTTCTCGGCTTCAGTCTCAGGCGTAAGACCATATTTCAGAGGAACCGGCTTTCCTTTCTCATCCACCTGCACCTCTGTAAAATAAGCTCTATTAATAACTCTTCTCTGACCACTCTCTCTTTCTTCTATATAGACATCAACTCTGACCTCCATAGAAGTACGGCCAACATATGTCAGCTTAGCTCTGACAACTATTATATCATTGAGGAAGCAGCCTGCCTTGAACTGTAGATTGTCGACCGCGGCTGTAGTAACATATCCACCGCAATGTCTGGTAGCAGCTATACCTGCAACCTCATCCATCCAGCTCATAAGCCTTCCTCCGAAGAGTCGGTCATTACCATTTATATCTTCGTATTGTATACATTTCATCCACTCAGTACGTGAATCCTCAACTGTTTTGTAGCTCTCGTATGCCATCTATATACCTCTTATCCTAATCTTTTGAAATGTCATGCCAGAACTTTTTACAGCTCCGTACTGTCCAAATCTATCGTAAATGGTCCTTCATTCACCAAACTGCATTTCATATCTGCACCAAAGATTCCTGTCTCGACCTTGACGCCTTCCATATCTGTTGTCAGTCGCCTGCACTCCGAAACTATGTAGTCATATATCTCCTCAGCGTGTTCAGGAGAACCTGCATCTATAAAGGAAGGTCTGTTGCCCTTCTTACAATTTGCATACAGAGTAAACTGTGAAACTAGAAGTAGGGAGCCGCCCACACTTGCCATATCAAGATTCGTCTTGCCCTCTGAGTCAGAGAATATTCTCATCTTCAGAAGCTTTCCTATCATCTTGTCAGCTACCTCTTTGGTATCGGACTCGTTCACACCTATTAGCACGAAGAAGCCTTTACCTATCTCTCCGGTCAGCTTACCCTCTACCTCAACCTTTGCTTCACTAACACGCTGCACAACAAATTTCATTTTATTCTCCGTACATTTCGATGACATCTGCAACCTGATCCTGGATATTCAGGAAGGCATCAACTATATCAGGATCGAAATGTGTTCCTTTTTCTTCTATTATTATTTTAATAGCCTTTTCTACTGGCATACCATCTTTGTATGGTCTCTTTGCTACAAGTGCATCGAACACATCTGCTACTGCCATTATTCTGGCAGCAAGTGGTATGTCATCACCTGTTAAGCCCGCAGGATAGCCCCTATCACTATCGCCGTACCACTCATGATGATAATACGCTATATCCTTTGCCATATCCATATAAGCATTTTCGCCCAGATTCTCCGTGGCTGAAATGAGCATTTCCATTCCTATACCAGGATGAGTTTTGATATCATCAAACTCCTGCGGTGTAAGCCTATCCTTCTTGTTAAGTATAGCATCCGATATATGAATCTTTCCTATATCATGTAGAGGCGCTGCAATCGACAGGGTCTCTATATATTCATCCGTAAGAATGTCTGTATATTTTCCTTCACGTCTCAGCTCTTCAGCTATGAGTCTGCAATATTCCGCAGTTCTCTTTACATGATGACCTGTAACCTTATCACGACTCTCAACTATATCCGCAAGGGTTGTGATGATGTTAACATGAAGCGCTGAGATTGTCTCTGCCTGTTCATTCGTTTTATCTATATAATCATCTATCTCCTTAACAGTTTTAGACATAGCGACATATAGCTCTTCTATCTCATTTCCTGTATGAATATCCAGAGCCTTGATTTTGTCATAGGACTTATCTCTTCCACCATCTATATCATAAGCGTAGTGGCGCATTTCTCTTGCCATTGTATGAAGCGGTTTAACTACTGTATGATCCGCAACTACCATGGCAAAGGAAACTATACATAGAAGCAGTCCCAAAACAACAGAGAGGAGCTTGCCACTATATAGAAGAGTTTCTGTCCTGAGCGCTGCCACATCGTAAGCCGCACCATTATAACCTGCTATTCTCGCTTCCATATAGGTCTTGTAGGACATAAAGAATGCAACTATCGCTAAAAGTAGCCCAGCCCAGAATAGTCCAATAGCTATCTGATATCTAAGAGAGTTCCTATGATCACCCTCTTCTGATATATTCTTTCTCAGTTCATCACCGGATATTCTGCCAAATTCAACTCTCATTTTTCCAGGAACAAGCTTTACAAGGAAAAATGTAGCAACAAGTGATATCAGTTTGTCCGGTAGCTCCACACAGAAATCGCCAAGAATCTGCGCGAACATAATTGGCATACCCATATCGTGGAACATCTGAACTGCTGGCGAAGCAACATTTTCTCCTAC
>CACYQC010000024.1 GCA_902776395.1 uncultured Lachnospiraceae bacterium | reverse complement strand
AGAGTGGTATCTATAAGAGAATATGGTAAAATATCGATTACGCTAAAAGCCGTTATGGATGAACGCAAAATCACAAGAAATGCTTTAGCTCGAGCTATCAATGCTCGGTTCGAAGTTATTGACAAATGGTATAATGGTCATATAGAAAAGATTGATACAGATGTCCTTGCACGTATATGTTATGTTCTAGAATATAGTCCAAATGATATTATTTCATATAGTCCAGATTCAAATGAATAGGATGGTCCCTATAACAATTAATTCCAAATAAATAAAGCATTAAAAAAGAGCGGAGTTATTAAACTCCGCTCAAACTATTTCTATATCTTTTTACATTACATCTGCGAATTAAACAGACTCTTTATCTTATAAACGATATCTTCGCTATCTGCATTGATAGTTGCTGCTTCGTTTACTTCAGAAAGCTTTCTCATTGCATCTGTATCCGCCTCAGCTGTGTAGCTGATTGTATAAACAGGAATGTTAGATTCCTTAAGTGCTGGTGTTATGGTACTGAGATCATAACCTACGTTCTGATATCCATCACTCAGAAGGAAGATCATCGCCTTCGCATCAGGATGATTAACCTTCTCCTTCTCTATCATATCCATAGCAACTACAACTGCATCGTAGCTGGCAGTTGAGCCATTTGCTGTCAGACCATTGATACCACCCTGGAAATATGACTTCTGGTTCATATCAAACTTAGCAATTGGAACCTCGATAGTTACATCGTCGCTGTAGCTTACAAGTCCAACGTAGTTATTCTCGTTGATGTACTGCATACCATTTGAAAGAGATTCCTTCAGCTGAATGATAGGATCACCATACATACTTCCGCTGCAGTCTGCAACGAATACAGCAATGATATCCTTACCATTATCCTTATTGGCCTTGTACATCTCCAGAGCCTTGTTAACCTCTGAACCTGTAAACTGTCTGTCACTCTTATAATCATCGTTGGCGTTGAAGCCGTATCTAGTAGCTATACTCTGGCTAGAAGAATCCATACAATAATCATTGAATATCTTAATAGCATCCTTCTCGCCGTCGCTCAGCAGATCCTCATTAACTATATAAAGAGGATTATCATGTCTGATACCAAATGGAATGAAGTTATAAAGCTTATTAACATTTGGCTCATTTATATATGTCTGGTACTCGAGGATCATACCATCAAGAGTACCCTTCTGAGCACTGTCTCTCATCTGCATTGTATTATAAGCAACGAATGGAATGTTGTTCTGGAACTTATTAAAAGACTCAATCGCTTTATCACTGAAAGGATTCTCAGGATCACCATAAACTAAGATTGACAGGAGCATATTCATACCTGTTGAACTAGTCTGTGGGTTTGTATAACCGATGTTGATCTTTCCTTCCTGAACAGCACCAACTATATCTTCAAAAGTTTTATACTCACTATTCTTATCAATAAGGAGTCCAGCTGTATTACCCACCAGTCTCTCATTATACATGGTAACATTTCCGCCGTTAGCATTTACATACTCACCCCAAAGATAGTTAGATGGTGTAAATAGCTGTGGTGTATGCTTATTGGAAATGATATAGTCCGCAGCAAGTCCTGAAGAAACAGGTCTCACCTGAATTCCTATAGTTTTTCCATCGTCCGTCGTCACATTCGACTTGTTGAATTCTTTCGCAACATCTATCAGCCATGACTCATAATCATCGCCCGCCTTCTCAGGGGATGTCATAACCTCAAGAACGATGTCTGCGTTAGCATCAACTGCCAGAGGATACTTTGTTATCTCTGGAAGCTCGTCGTAAAGGGTGTTATCGTCTAGCGATATAGATGCCTTAGTTGGCTCATTCTCCTTTACCTTGATATGTTTCAGCATAGACTCTGTTGTTCTACCCTTTGAAGAAGATTTGATGATTGCAAAAACTCCCAAGAGGAAGACTATAACAACCGCAAATACAACTCCTACAATTATTACTGAATTACTCTTTTTCATGATCCCAATGTCGCCTTTCCTGTTTTTTTCATTTCTTCAAGTGCCTCTATCATATCGTCTATCTCTCTGGTGTCGTTATCCAGAGTAGTATCGTCAAATGTAACTGATAGCTCTACTAGCTTATTAAACTTATTTAGTAACTCCTGCGAGGAATCGCACATCTGATTAATATATCCGGAATCAACTCCCGCTACATAATCAAAGGTTTCTATATATTCAGCAGAATTGGTTACATTTCTTATCATCTGTGTTCTAGTCAGAAGATAGAGTTCTCTCAGCTTGCTATCCTGTTCAAGGGCCAGAAAATATTTCTTTCTATTTTCCAGACTATCCAGCATATTCAGAAGATGTGTTCTCTGCTTTACAAAGAATCTCTTATTTCCTGCTGAAATGAGTCGAGCCTTGACATTAGCTATATCATCAAGATCTGACTCCTTCAAAACTGTCATATTGGAATATATCGCATAAGCAACCCACAGCGCGCCCATTCCAATAGTTATAAATCCCACCAGGGTCTGCATGGCGCCCTCACTCGAATCTCCGAAGATAGCTTCCGATGCAAAATAGAATCCAACTATCAGTCCTAAAATAACCAGATTAACTATATTCACTTTTAATAGCTTCTTTAAATCCATATAGTCACACTCACAAGTTTATGTTCCGTCCACCTTTGCCGAGTCACATGCTTTCATACAGTTCCTTCATGATACTGTTCGCATAGTGATAGTCATACTTTTCTGCTCTTTCGATATTCTTTCTTCCAACGCTTTCGCACCAATCCGGGTGATCCGCCAAGTACTCTATTCCATCCGCAAAACCATCAACATCCTCTGGTCCGTAGCTGAAGCCTGTCTCGCCATTTACGGAATACTCATTTATTCCATTTATGTTTGAAGTAATGATTGGAAGTCCTGCCGCCATCGCCTCTATTCCGGCTAGCCCCAGTCCTTCTCTTCTAGATGGAAATGCCACTGCATCCGCTGCTGCATAGAGATCATTTACATCTTCTCTAAATCCAAGAAGTTTAACTCTATCCTGCAGATCATAGTCAACGATCAGTCTCTTCAGTTCATCTTCCTCATTATCCTTACCCATTCCTTTACCAGCAATGAAGTACTTGATATCGCTTCTATCTAACTGGTGAATAGCCTTGATAATGGTCTCGTGATTTTTTCTACCTGAGAGCTCCCCTACTGAAAGCAGGAAGAAGTCCTCCTCCTTTAGTCCAAGCTCCTCTCTGATTCTCACCCTGGAATCAGCATGTCTAGCTATCTCCTTAGTATCTATTCCGATACCTGGCACAATCACTACTCTCTTCGCATGGAACTTCTTATTAACAAGGTTATAGTCCTCATGATTTATCAGGACCATTACATCCGTGAACTTACTCAGGTACTTCTCAACCGGATAAAAAACTATCCAACTGCTGAGTGGCGAACCCTTAAAGAAATGCAGTCCATGCGCAGTATATATAATTGGAGTTCCTGTCTTCTTTGCAGCAAGTCGTCCTATAACTGAACCTATAGGAGTGTGGCAATGAATAAAGGAATACTTCTCCGTCTTAATAAGCTTTATTATCTTCATCAGAGCAACGTAATTATTGATAATATCATATACCTTCCTAGTCGAAGGTATCTGGAAGCATTTACCGCCGTGCTCCTTAACCCACTTATAGAAGTCTCTGATGGCCTTATCCGGAATAGGATTACCCTTCCTGAAGTTTCCAGCAACATGGACCTCATAGCCCATCTCTTCCAGGATAAGAATATTATTAATATTAAATTGTGCCGACATTGCTGCCGTTGTTGCAAGCATTAATACTTTCTTCTTATCAGCCATTATTTGTCACGACCTCTAAACTGTTTGGAATCCCTTATTCCATCCTTCACGCCTCGGATAACGAAACTAAGCTTATGCTTCTTATCTTCCTCGTAACAAAGGATGAGAACTATTGTCTTAACAATTCCAACTATATTTCTAAATCCAAATCTTCTGTAATATTTATACGAACAATATATTCTATTTCGAGTTATATAATATTTCCTCATAGCGGAGTGATTCATCACTCCAACCTTCTTAAAGAGGAATCTATGAACCTCGGTATTACCAACCTCGTGTTCCATTATTATCTGATTGCACTGCAGTATTCTGTATCCTGACTTTCTAAGTCTTATTGAATAATCAAAATCCACATAGTCCATGAAGAGGTATTCATCATATCCGCCTACAGTATTCCAAGCCTCAAGATTTATCATACTTCCCGCAGTAATACACGAATGCAGAGTCTGATACTTCTTATCATTCTTCGAAGTATCCTCGCCAAAATTCACAAGTATACGACCTGAATTAATATCCTTTATTCTAGGACAGATGATACCTATTCTTTCAAACTTAGTAGCACGGCAGAGGCCCTTAACCAGATCCTTTTCCGGCTGTGAGTCCTGATCCAGTGTCAGTACCCATTCCTTGCAATCCTCTAAAGCCGCCTTCATTATTCTATTGAGGCCACCGGCAACACCTGTATTAGTCTCGCCCGGCATCAGCTTCACGCCACTTCCTTCGCTACTGAGTGCAGCAATCATATCAGCTATATCCGAATAATTTTCAGAAGCATTATCTGCTATATATACGCAGTCTACCTGAGGGCTAAGCAGCATAAGTGTACTTTTCAGTTTGTCTATATCAGGATTAAATGTAACTATACCTGCACCAATACTCAGCTTCATAGAACCCTCGCATCAAACTAATAATTACCAAGGATAATCTTGACCTTAGTTTCTATATCTCCTATCGGAACACCCGACTTCATCATCTTATTATTAAGCAGCCTCAGCTTACCCTTTTTAGCAGTCTTATAATCTGCCACCTCTGTGAGAAAGCTTTTAGCCTCTTCTAGCAGTTCTCCGTCACATCTATCTAGAAGCTCTGCCGCCATTCTACTCTGTACGCCACGTCTTCCAAACACAAGGTTAGCTTCTACCTTGATACGCTGCAATATTCCATTTCCACCACTTGTGGCACTTACGTTCGTACGTCTGTGATATATATATGCATTATCATCCAGAATCATCTTGCCACAGCCAAGAGCTATACTACCTAGAACAAAATCATGATCTGGAACTTCTCTCTTCATATATTTGATACCAGTAAATCTTTTAGCTAGCTCCATACAAGGCGCTGTAAAAACATACGTACATCCCGCTAATCTCGCCCTTGAGAAAAAGCTCTGTATATTTACAGGCATATCCGACACTTCGTGTTTTCCGATAATGTTCAGATTCTCATCCGTGATAATATCCCCTGATGCGTATAAACAGATATCATCTTTACTGGACCTATCTTCAATAAGCTTTATCGCCATTTTAGTCTTCTGTTCAAACCACACATCATCCTGATCCGAGAAGGCATAGAAGTCAGCTTCTGCGGCGTGTTCAAGGAGTTTCATGAAGCTTCTCTTGTAACCAATGTTGCCTCCCGAATAAACCTTGATTCGATTACCATATTCACGAGACAACTCTCGCAGCAAGTTAACTGTACCATCAGAAGAACCATCATCACGAACAGTAAGGAGTATATCAACTCCTTCCTGATTCATTATAGATTCTACCTGCTTTCTCAAATATCTCTCGCCATTACAGGTTGACATAAGTACATTGACTCTATACATCATTATTCACCTAATGCCTTATCCGGCACTTCATCGTATTCATATTCCTTACCGAGGGAATATGCAAAGCTGCTATAATCCTTCTGAGAATCCTGACCTCCTGGATTCTTCTCATTATCAAATGCCTCTGTTGAACTATTCTTGAAAATAACGATGAGGGTCTGGAATATAAGTTTTATATCCATCCAGAAGCTATACTCTTCTATATACATAAGGTCGAGTATCAACTTGTCCTTAGGCGATGTATTGTACTTACCAGCTATCTGAGCATAACCTGTAATACCCGCCTTAACACGGAGTCTATATTCAAATTCAGGAAGATCATTTGTATAGTTAAAGATATTTGCCAGCATCTCTGGTCTAGGACCAACGACTGACATATCTCCCTTTATAACATTTATAAACTGTGGTATCTCATCTATTCTGAATCTTCTCAGAACCTTACCAACAGATGTAACTCTTTCATCATTTACAACAGACAGATAATTATCTACGTTTTCCTTCATAGTACGAAGCTTATAAACTGAGAATATCTTTCCATCTCTGGTAGCTCTGTTCTGCTTAAAGAATATTGCGCCACCATCATTAAGCTTTATAGCTATAGCAGCAATCAGAAGTATAGGTGATGTTACGACAAGCGCTATGATAGAGATAACAAGATCAGATATTCTCTTCACAAATCTCTGCTCTGCACGGAGTCCCTTTGAAGACATATTGAGAAGCGACACATCATCCAGCATTATATGATGAGCATTCAGCTCTACTACATCCGCCATCTCAGGATTGATATATACATTCTTCATGTTCTGATAGCAGAACTCAACTATCTGGGTACGTTCCTTAACGGGAACATCATAAACAAATACTGTATCGTACTTAGTTATCAGATCCTTGAGAGACTCATTTCTATAGTCTACATTTCGGCATATCTTGTACTGAAGCTTGTATTTGCGAATACTCTTACATATCTCATTCAGCGATCTCTGAGAAGAAGTCACTATAAGACATCTGGCTGGATCATATATCTTGAAATATATATAGTTTCCGCCATAAACAGCTATATTGATTATGAGCATCTGAATTGCAAGGATAACAAGAAGTAACCAAGGCTGCTCCAGAGTAAACTTCTGGTTATTAACCTGGTTAGTATTCATGACGCAGAGCATGATGTAGGCAACAATGTCAGTCATTGCCGCTGCAAGGCTCACGGAAATGATTATTGGCTTACTCTTCCTCTTTCCTACATCATATCCTCCATATATCTTGAGGAACAGGTAGCCGGAAATGAGATAACTGAGCGCTGTTACGGCTGCAGTTCTGGATGCATTCAGCAGCTGCCAGTTTCTAATAGCAAAGAGTCTATAGAAAGTCCAAAACACACAGAAATATAGAATTATCTTAAACAAGAACATTATTAAATATTCGCATTGTCTAAGCTGTTCTTTCATTTTCTTTCACTCCACTTTACACCGATAAATATCTCGGCACATAGTTACGGATACTATAACATATTTTCACAAAATATGAAAGTATTACAGGACCGGCCCAATTAAACGCAAAATTCCCAGGATATTATCCTGGGAATGCACTCTTATCCTTAAGTGTAAGCGACACTGCTTTTCTAATATTTGATATTCTTGTAGTTTTGAAGCTACCTCCGTATTCTCCGTCAACAGTCCATGGCAACTCCTCAGCCGCCTGAACCACAACTCTCGAGGATTTTCTGAAGACAATCATTTCGTCGTTTAGGTCATCCACCAAAAGGGAGTTGATGATTCTCTGCATTTCCATAGGGTTTTCCGGAGTCTTGATAAGTACAGTCTCAAACTTACCATCTGAGAAGGACATATCCTTAGAACCTATATTCTTAAAACCACCTATCGAAAGTGAATTGGTAACCTGACCATAGATGAAGTCACCTGTCACTTCCTCTCCATCAAACAGCACCTTCAGTCTGTAGGTCTTCATATTAAACATGGATTTACCTGCTTCCAGAACATAAGCAGCATGTCCCAGAGCATTCTTTAAGTTTTGTGGAGTCGAATAAGATATCTCTGTAAATGCACCAAATGCTGCAACATAGATGAAAAATGTATTCTCCAGCCTTCCTACATCTACATGACAGATATCTCCGTCCATTATATCTCTGGCCGCCTGAAGAGGCTCCATACTCATTCTAAGACTTCGAGCATAATCATTAGTACTTCCACATGGTATATAACCCATATGAATTCTCTTCTTGATTTTTCTCTCAAGTCTCATTATTCCGCCGACTGTATTGTCCAGTGTTCCATCACCACCAGCACATACAACTAGGTCGAACTTCTCCGCATTTTCGTATACATAGCGCTCGGTATCCTCCTGACTCTTAGTAGGATATACCTCAACCTTGTAGCCACCTTTGGAGAAGATTTCAATTATATTGATTAGATCAGCCTTTATTACAGTTCTTCCGGCTTTTGGATTTACTATAAAAAGCAGATTTTTCATTTTCACATCCCCCTACGTGATAAATAATTATCTAATCCTCTTTTTCTAAGCTTACATGCAGGGCAGTCCCCGCATCCATCTCCTAATATTCCATTATAGCAGGTAAGAGTTTTCTCTCTTACTAGATCAAAAACACCTAGGCTGTCTGCCAGTTCCCAGGTTTCTTCCTTGTCAATCCACATAAGCGGAGTTATCAGACAGAAGCCATAGTCCATAGCTAGATTCAGCGTAGTATTCAGAGACTTGATGAATACGTCTCTGCAGTCAGGGTATCCTGAGAAATCACTCTGAGATACACCTGTTATTATATCAGTAACGCCATGAGTTTTAGCGAAGATTGCTGCGTATGTAAGGAAGAGCATATTTCTTCCTTCTACAAAAGAGTTTGGAGGTCCTTCTTCAGGAGCTTCCTTATCTACCTCTATATCCTCTCTTGTAAGCGAATTCGGTGCAAGCTCATTTAACTCCTTAAGGTTTATTATATGATGCTCAACTCCAAGTTCTTTTGCTATCTCCGCCGCACACTCCAGTTCCTTCGAATGTCTCTGTCCATAATCAAAGGAAACGGCATAAACCTTTTCATATATCTTAAGTGCCCATGCCAGGCAGGTGGTACTATCCTGTCCACCACTAAATACAACTACTGCTTCTTTCTTGTTCTTCATCTCGACTCCTTATATATCTTCTCTTGATACACGTAGATCTATCAGTCTAAGTACACGCTCCTGCAGATCCATATCATCTGCAAATGCCCCTCTAAAGGTTGTTGTCAGCGTAACTGCTGGCGTATTCTTGATTCCACGTGCTGTCATGCAGCTATGCTTTCCTGTAATGATAACTGCAACATCTGGAGAGAGTGTAGCCTTCTCCATTATGTAGGCAATGTCTGTGCCTATCTTCTCTTGAAGCTGAAGTCTTTTTCCAACCATATCAGCGATACGAGCTATCTTGCTAAGTCCGATAACTCTGTCTCTAGGTATATATGCAACACTGACCTTCATATCATACATAAGGGCCATATGGTGCTCACAATAACTGAATATCTCAATATCCTTAACTACTACCATATCATTGTTGATAGGAGCATCAAAGGTTTTATTAAACATTTCAGCTATCTCATCATTTGAATACTGAATCCCTTCAAATATCTCGCTATACATCCTAGCTACTCTGTCCGGAGTCTCGCGAAGTCCCTCTCTATCTGGATCTTCACCGATTGCCTCAAGTATCCCTCTGATATGTTCTCTTATTTTTTCCTGGTCTACTGCCATCTTCTTCTCTCCATTATAAATATTTAATCATCTTTTTATCATCAAACGCCTCTGGCGTTAGGGTCCCATATAAACTTATGCTGTTGCAGCTGATGTGTGACACCATTCATTTTATGCTCCAGCATATATTCAACTATTTCTCGTGGTGTAATCTTACCAAACACAGCACTTAGATATACTGCACATCGATCCACCAGATTAAACTTCTCAATTATCTCACGTGCCTTATCCAGGTCAGCCTTATCACCAACTACAAACTTTACTGTATCGTAGCTTCTTAGCACATCATAATTTTCCATCACCAGGAAGCTCTCCATGCCACTGCTTGGGCACTTATAATCAAGTGTTATGCTGAGCTCATCCTTTATAGAAAGCTTTGCAGCAGTATCCAGCAAAGGTCTAATATCTACCGCTCCATTTGTCTCGATTTCCACTCTATGATTATGACCTATCAGCTCTATTATCAGTTCCTCTATCCCTTCTGAAAGGAGAGGCTCGCCTCCTGTTAGAGTTACATTTTTGATTCCGGCCTGTTCCACATAAGCTATTATCTCGTCTAGGCTCATCTCTTTATATGGTGCATCCATGCTGATAGCCCACGCTGTATCGCAATATGTACAGCTAAGATTACAGCCCACGAATCTGACAAATACAGCAAGCTCCCCTGCTAGTCTGCTCTCGCCATTTATGCTTGTAAAAATCTCCGCTACTTTATACATAATATTCCGCACAGTTTTCCGGAGTCTCATATACTCTTGCTCGGATAACGTGGTATCCCTTCTTAGACATTATCTCATAGAAATACTTAGCTAGATTTTCAGCAGTTGGTCTAAAGTCCAGCTCTACCATAGTGAAGCCCTCTTCCTTCATAGCTTCCACTGTAGCACTCTTAAGACTTCCTTTTTCCAAAATAAGAGTGTGATCCAGCTTATGAGTTTCTTCTCTCAGATCATCCTTTAGTTTTCCAAAATCCACAACCATTCCGCTATATGGTCCCTCCCCCAGAACTGTCTCTGAGCCGACCTCTATAGATACTATCCATCTATGGCCATGAATATTTGCACATCTTCCATCATATCCCTTTAGAAAATGAGCACTATCAAACTCTGATTTCGTTTTTAATACGTACATTATTTTCTCCTTTGCTACATTTCACATCCTGTTTTCTAGAGAAAACAAAAATGGAGATAGTATTCGCCCATTTACGCACTATCTCCATTAACATGCTACTCATGTAACGGCCCTAGTTTTTATAAAGT
The DNA here is from genome assembly GCA_902776395.1 of uncultured Lachnospiraceae bacterium. Taxonomy (GTDB): domain Bacteria; phylum Bacillota; class Clostridia; order Lachnospirales; family Lachnospiraceae; genus Eubacterium_Q. The sequence goes on along the minus strand of CACYQC010000024.1, from coordinate 5,968 downwards.
AGGATGGTGCCAACGAACTACTATTATTTATTTTTAATACAATGCACTGATTATTTCAAGTCTATATTCCAAGGAACTTCTTAACTACTGCTTCCATCTCTTCCTTATCACATACTGTGTCATGAACAACTGGAGCAGTTCTTATCTCCTCAACCGCCTGAGGAATCTTAACCTGTGATACCTTCTCAAGCTCATCTACAAGTTCAAAGTCTTCCTTTGAATCAAGAGATGGATCAATAGCTGTCATAACACTTCTAGTAAACTTGTATGGACTTGCTGTAGAAGCAATAATTGTTGGAAGAGTATCGCCTGTTTCTTCCTTGTACTTATCATATACTGCAACTGCAACTGAAGTATGTGTATCTAGTACATATCCATCTTCATCATAAACCTTACGGATAGTTTCTGATACTTCCTCTGTTGTAGCATAGTTGCCGTAGAACTGATACAGATTCTTCTTCATTTCATCTGTGATCTCATACTTTCCATTTTCAGAAAGGCTCTTCATAAGCTCTGCATTCTTTGTTGCATCATTTCCAGCTATTCTATAGATAAGTCTCTCAAGGTTACTTGAAATAAGGATATCCATAGATGGTGAAGTTGTAAGAATGAAATCACGGTTTCTATCATACTCACCTGTTGTGAAGAAATCATAGAGAACCTTATTATCATTAGATGCACAAATGAACTTATTAACAGGAAGTCCCATTAGTGATGCATAGTAAGCTGCAAGGATATTTCCGAAGTTACCTGTTGGAACAACAACATTTATCTTGTCTCCTGCCTTGATTGTTCCAGCAGCAACAAGTCTTGTATAAGAATATACATAGTAAACCATCTGAGGAACAAGTCTACCAATATTGATAGAATTTGCAGATGAGAACTGGAAGCCGTTAGCTGCAAGCTCCTCAGCAAGAGCCTTGTCAGAGAACATCTTCTTAACTCCTGTCTGAGCATCATCGAAGTTACCTGTAATTCCAGCAACAAATGTATTCTTGCCCTTCTCTGTAACCATCTGCTTTTCCTGAATAGGACTAACACCGTTCTTAGGATAGAATACTGCGATTCTTGTTCCAGGAACATCAGCAAAACCTGCAAGTGCAGCCTTTCCTGTATCTCCTGATGTAGCTGTAAGAATAACTATCTCATTATCTATATTATTCTTCTTAGCTGCTGTAGTTAAAAGATATGGAAGTATTGAAAGTGCCATATCCTTAAAGGCTATAGTCTTACCATGGAACAGCTCTAAGATATAAGCTCCATGATGATACTTAACAGGTGCGATAAGCTCTGTATCAAACTTGCTATCATATGCACCATTTATACAATATTTAAGTTCTTCCTCAGTGAAGTCTGTCAGCATACGGCTCATAACCTCATAGGCTACGCCCTTATAGTCCATCTCTGCTAATACTTCAAAAGGTACATCAAGCGCAGGAATCTCGTCTGGGACAAAGAGTCCGCCTTCCTCTGCTAAGCCTTTAAGTATTGCCTCGCTGGCTGTTGCTGTTTCATTTTCATTTCTAGTACTTCTGTAAAGAAAACCCATAAATCTATCTCGCTTTCTATAATTATTCCCCACCCTCTTCATTACTATCAGAGGAGCTGTCACTGCTACTGTCGGAGCTACTTGAGCTAGCCTCGCCAGTATAGAGATAAACATCTGCATACTGTCTACCAAAAGCAAGCGCCTCTGCATGAGTATTAAAGAATACATCTATATGATTACCCTGTATCGCACCACCACGGTCCTCAACAGTGTAAACCTGTCCATTTATTACAAGCTGTGTACCGAAGGCATATCTACGGTCTGCAGCGATTGTATGATTTGAAGTAGCAAGGCTACCACTAGCTGTTATACCATTTGTCTTACCACAGCAGATAGCACATGGACAATAACCTGTCAGCAGGAACTGTCCCTGATAAGAACCATTTGAACTGGTAAATACAGCAGAGCCTACGCCTGAGTTACCAAAGGATGAATTAGGAGTAAAGGAAACGGAAATGTTATCATTAACCTCCTTGATCTGGTTAACCTTGTATTTCTCATTTCTATCCTTAGCAGTATCGCCGGCAGTTCCTCTAGTATTACTAGCAAGAAGAGCCTCGAGCGCCGCTTTATCCTTCTGCTGTTGCTCCGTCAGCTTCTTATTTCCACTATAAGCACCCACTGAATCTCTTATGGTCTGACTGTTCTCAGCCCTCTTTGCCGCTTTCGAATCAGCTATTGTTGTATAGGCTGTTTTATCATACTTAGGTGCCATAACCGGCTCGTCGTAAAGAGGTGTGATAGCTATAAGTCTGCCCATCTCAGTTGTACGGGTAGTATTTCTCTCTATAACAGTAGCAAGACACGCAATAAGTAGCGCCGCTACAACTATAACGGAACCAATGGTTTTGAAATTTTCACTAAATACTTTTTTGAACTTATTTAGTTTCTTCTTCAATACATTCATCTCCCGAATAACAGATATTTGCAACTATAACACCACACAGGTTCAAGGTCAAGGTTTCGGCTGTAGATTTAACATACTATACATATTCTATATTTCTATAGTTCCAAGCTTGCTAACTACCTCAATCAGCTCATCAGCCTTCTCTATTTCGCATACCTTTCTTCTAAGCTTTGCGCTGTTATAGATACCTTCCGTATACCAGGCGACGTGCTTTCTCATTTCCCTGACGCCTATATATTCGCCCTTCTGCTCCAGCATCAGGTCAATATGTCTAAGCATCATATCTCTTACTTCGTCCAGTTCTGGTCTAGCAGGAACTAGGTCTAGTCCTTTCTCCAGTCCCGCCTTTATCTCTCTAAATATCCAAGGGTTACCCTTTGCTGCTCTAGCAACCATCACACTGTCACAGCCCGTCTCCTCCTTCATTCGAAGAACATCCTCAGCAGAAGAAATATCTCCATTTCCTATAACGGGAATGCTGACCGCATTCTTAACTTTCTTTATTATAGACCAGTCAGCTTTTCCACTATAATACTGTTCCCTAGTTCTTGCATGGACAGCTACCGCTGCCGCTCCACCACGTTCTGCTGCCTGTGCGATTTCAGGTGCATTTAGAGCGTCTTGACTGAAACCAGCACGCATCTTAACTGTAACAGGTATAGAAATCCTTCCCTCTTCCTTAGATGCATACTTATTTATAGCATCTACTATAGCCCTGACTATTTTTTCAACCAGTTCAGGCTTTTTCATTAATGCCGAGCCTTCACCGTTATTAACTATCTTAGGAACTGGGCATCCCATATTGATATCGATAAAATCGTAGTTTCTATCCAGAAGTTTCAGAGCTTCCCCAGCCATTATCTCTGGCTCGCTTCCGAAGAGCTGCAACCCCACCGGTTTCTCTCTCTCATCAGTAGCTAAAAGGATGTCTGTCTTAGGACTTCCATAATATAGTCCCTTCGCAGATACCATTTCCGTAACCATGACATCCGCTCCCTGCTCCTTGCAAAGAATGCGAAAAGGCAGGTCTGTCACGCCTGCCATTGGTCCTAAGAATATTTTATTTTCAAATAAACCTTTGTTCATATCACTGCTTGTCGTAGATTATTCTGAGTCCATGAAGTGTAAGCTCTGGATTATAAATATCTATCTCATCCGTTGCCTCTGAAATCATCTTGCCAAGTCCACCGGTTGCAACAACCTTAATATTTGATAGACCTGATTCCTTCTTCATTGTCTTAACTATATATTCTGTCTGACCGATGTATCCATAGTAGATACCCGCCTGCATACTGGAAACTGTATCCTTACCAAGTACAGTATCAACCTTCTTGATTTCAACCTCTGGCAGCTTAGCTGTTCCTGTCCAGAGAGCATTTGCCGCAAGTCTGATTCCAGGAGACGTAACTCCAGCTGCAAAGGTTCCATCCTCGAGAACGAGGTCATGTGTAGTAGCGGTACCAAAATCAACTACAATCACAGGTCCACCATACATTTCATAGGCTGCAACTGCATCTACAAGTCTGTCTGCACCCAGTTCCTTAGGATTAGGGATCGCAAGTCTAATTCCAGACTTGATGCCAGGCGCTACTATCAGTGGATTCACATCAAAGTATTTAATGATAGAACTTGTAAGTGAATGCATAATATTTGGAACAACTGATGAAATGATAACTGCATCTATCCTTGCATCAGGTCCGACATTTATATCGAGCCACTGTCTAAGGAATACACCGTATTCGTCAGAGGTTCTAGATGTCTGTGTTATCATACGGAACTGCTTAATGAGCTTCTCCCCATCGAACAGTCCAACTGTAATATTTGTATTTCCAACATCAATTGCGAATAACATATGTTTCGTTCTCCTTGGGTAAATCCTTCACTTCCTCTGGTCGTTCAGGATAACAATTTACTATTTTTTGTTTTCAGAATTTGGATTCACCATGATCATTAATTCATAGTATTCTTCCAGCTGTTCGAAGAGTTCCCTCTTCTCATTTCTTAGCTGGTTAACCTTGAGTCCACTACCAATCTCATCATACAGAAAATCATTTTCTTCATGATCTGTTGCTATAGACAGGCCACCTTCATCATCATAGTATAAGAAGATTTCTCCACCTATTTCTTCTGTGAAGATAACAAGCGCTATCTGAAGCTCATCCTTGATCTTCTGAGGAAGATTTGAATATTTAGGATTGAAGTAGAACTTCTTAGTATACTTCGAAGCACTACATAGAATCTGTTCTTCTGTCATTTATAAACCTCTCAACTGTTCAGCGATGACATCCTTCATATCATAACGTCCTGCTGGCTTTCCTGCTAGGAACTTAGCTGCGCTGATAGCTCCATTTCCGAAAACTGCTCTAGAATAAACTGTATGCTTTATCTCTATTACTTCATCAGGACCAGCGAAGATAACATCGTGAATACCAGGGATAGAACCAGCTCTAACAGCAGATATTCCTATCTCCTTCGCATCTCTCTTCTCTCTCTTCTGACTTCTGTCATAGACATATTCATACTTGCCCTCTGCAGCTTCGTTGATTGCATCTGCAAGAGCAAGTGCTGTTCCTGAAGGAGCATCCAGTTTGTTATGATGATGCTGCTCCACTATCTCGATATCAAAGCCTGCATTTCCAAAAACATTTGTTGCCGTCTTCAGAAGTTCCATTATTGTGTTGATACCAAGACTCATATTAGCAGACTTAAGTATAGCAACCTTCTTGCTAGCCTCTTCTATATCTGTCAGCTGTTCCTCAGAATATCCTGTAGTACATAGAACTATAGGAACCTGCTTCGTGATAGAATACTCCAGTGTATCGCTTAGAGTGCTTGGGTTTGAGAAATCGATAATAGCATCTGCTTCCTCTTTAACATCTGCGATACTTTTATATACAGGGTAGCCAAGTGTACCATCGTCGAAAACATCAACTCCGGCAACTATCTCAGCACCCTCGGTGTCTTTAACTAATCCGGTAATCATACGGCCCATACGACCGCTACAACCGCTCATTATTATTCTTGTCATTTTCTTTTCCTCGCTATAAGATTCTTAACTTCGTTCAGAATGACATTTAGAACTTTATACCATAATCTCTCATAGTCTTTTCGAGATATGCAGCATGCTCTGGCTCCATCTCTGTAAGTGGAAGTCTAACAACTCCATTTGTCATACCCATAAGCTCTGTAGCCTTCTTAACTGGAATAGGATTAACCTCGCAGAAAAGAGCCTTGCAAAGCTCGATAGCCTTCAGCTGAAGTGCACGAGCACCTTCGATATCTCCCTCGAAGAACTTCTGGCACAGATCATGTGTATCATCAGGAATGATATTTGCTGTTACAGAGATTACACCAATTCCGCCGAGGGACATAAGTGGAAGAATCTGATCATCATTTCCTGAATAAATGTCGATGCATCCATTAGCAAGTGCAGCAAGCTCTGCAACCTGTGATATATTTCCTGATGCTTCCTTAATAGCTACGATATTATCAACTTCCTTAGCTATCTTAAC
>CACYQC010000023.1 GCA_902776395.1 uncultured Lachnospiraceae bacterium | reverse complement strand
CTGATAGACAGTGTAAAGGATGAAAGCCTTAAAACTTTGCTGAGGTCCTTTTTTGTGGAGGATGCAAGCTTTGTAAAAGCCTTTAAAATGTCTAGTGCAGCGAAGAGTATGCACCATGCTTTCGTGGGGGGACTTCTTCAGCATACCTTATCGGTTGCAAGAATAGCTGATTTTCTAGCTGGTTTCTATCCAATAATGAATAGAGATTTGCTGGTTACAGCCGCTATATGCCACGATATCGGCAAGGTTAAGGAGCTATCTGAATTTCCAGTAAATGACTATACTGATCCGGGTAATCTTCTTGGACATATAGTTATTGGCGCAATGATGGTTAAGGAAAAAGCTGATGGAATAAATGGCTTTGATGAGACACTTAAGAATAATCTAGTTCACTGTATACTTGCACATCACGGCAAGCTGGAGTATGGTTCGCCTGAAAAACCAAAGATCATAGAAGCTGTGGCGCTGTCCTTTGCAGATGATACAGATGCCAAGCTGGAGGGCTTCAGTGAGGCGCTCGAGTCTGAACAGGCAGAAGGCGATTGGCTTCCATATAATAAAATGTTTGAATCAATTATTCGTAAAACAAATTAGCGATTTAGAAAAATTAGAATCTTAAAAAAGAAAGTGAGATCGAAAAATGGGTAAATACTTTGGTACAGACGGCTTTAGAGGCGAGGCAAACGAGAATCTGACAGCTGATCATGCATATCAGGTGGGTAGATTCTTAGGATGGTACTACGGAGAGGTTAAGCGTCAGGCAGGACTTGTTGCTTCACCAAAGGTAGTAATTGGAAAGGATACTAGAAGATCTAGCTACATGTTCGAGTATGCGCTGGTTGCTGGTCTTGTAGCATCTGGAGCGGATGCATATATGCTTCACGTTACAACAACCCCTTCAGTTGCTTATGTAACTAAAGTAGATGGTTTTGATTGTGGTATCATGATTTCTGCCAGTCATAATCCATACTATGATAATGGTATCAAGCTTATCAATTCTCAGGGCGAGAAGATGGAAGAGGAGACTATAGAGATCATTGAGTCCTATCTTGATGGAGAACTCGAGATCTTCGGACAGAAATGGGAGACACTTCCTTTTGCTAAGAAAGAACAGATAGGATGTACAGTCGACTATGTATCAGGTCGTAACAGATATATCGGTTATCTCATTTCCCTAGGACTATATTCCTTTAAGGATATGAAGGTAGCTCTGGACTGCGCAAATGGTGCTTCTTGGAATATTGCAAAGTCAGTGTTTGATGCTCTTGGAGCTAAGACTTATGTCATAAATGCTGCTCCTGATGGAACAAATATCAACCGCGATGCGGGTTCAACTCATATCGAAGGTCTTCAGAAATATGTAGTAGATAATGGTCTCGATGTTGGATTTGCTTATGATGGTGATGCTGATAGATGTCTCGCTGTAGATGAAAAGGGAAATGTAGTTGATGGTGATGCTATCCTCTACATTTGCGGTGTTTATCTCAAAGAGAAGGGCGAGCTAATGAATAATACTGTTGTAACAACAGTTATGTCGAACTTCGGACTTTATAAAGCTTTTGATGAGGCTGGAATTGATTACGCTAAAACAGCAGTTGGTGATAAATATGTTTATGAATATATGTCACAGAATGGTTGCCGTATCGGTGGTGAGCAGTCTGGTCATATCATCTATTCAAAGTATGCAACTACAGGTGATGGAATACTTACATCCCTTAAGATAATGGAAGTAATGCTTGCAGCTAAGAAACCACTTTCTGAACTGACAGCACCATTTACAGTATATCCACAGGTGCTTAAGAATGTTAGAGTTACTGACAAGAAAGCTGCTCAGGATGATGCAGATGTTCAGGCTAAGGTAGCTGAAGTTGCAGAGTCTCTTGGAGATTCAGGACGTATCCTGGTTCGTGAATCCGGAACGGAACCACTTGTAAGAGTGATGGTTGAAGCTGAATCAAAAGAAGAGTGCGAGAAATACGTTGATTCTGTAATAGATGTGATACAGCAGAAGGGTTACGTAGTAGAATAGAGTAAATAGGGACGGTTCTCTTTTGCTCACTTCGAAAGGAAGTGAGCAAAAGAGAACCGTCCCTATTTACTCATTGGCTTTTTTTAGCGGCTTAGGATATACTCATCAAACTGATTCAGAACCTTCTGTTCTGCTTCGTTGACACCATCAGATGCACCAACGACATTCTTGAGTCCGTCCTGCATGCTTCTCAGAGTATCTACTGAAAGGACATCTAAGTAATCCTTTACTTCGTCCCATGTGATACCGTGCTTCATTGATAGATCCTTTACCTGATGAAGAAGGGTATCTGGTAGATGAAACTCCTTGTTGATGGCAGCTATGTTAAGATCTGCCTCCATGTATTCATCTAATGATACTTCTCCGTCACAAGCGGCTGCATAAGTAGAGAGAGCCATGGTTGCAAGACAAATATCTGTAAGTGCTCTAGACTCTTCTACGCTATATGTTTCCTTTTGCTCAATGTCCATTTTCTTTATAACTGAATCAAAAAACCCCATATGTACCTCCTAAATAATAGAAATATATGTATATGATAAAAATGTTTGTATCAAAAGTCAACTGCGAAAAGTGGAGAATATGATGGATAATATAAGTGAGAAAAAAATAGAAAATGCTAAACCACTTGGTGCAAGACTTGGAGAGGCAGGTTTCTGCATCTGCTACTTAGTTTTTGTCTTGATTGTTGCGATTTTCATGCATAATAAGGAAGTGAGTCTCTTCGCAGAGTCCGGTCCATCGCCGGATTATTATAGATACGGCTTTGGATTTTTAATGGCAGCTCTACTGGGCGGTGGAGATGCATTTCATCTGATCCCTAGAATAATTGTAAACATCCGTGGAGATATGTGGAAAAAACAGACTTTTCTCGGAGCAGGCAACCTGATATCTTCCATTACTATGACGCTTTTCTATAATATTCTTATCGCAATGGGAGATTCGATGGAATATAGCCCGACAGAATATAATTATGAAATAGAAAAAGCCATACTGGTTTTAACAACTGCAAGAATTATTCTGCTTCTATTCCCTCAGAATAAATGGTATAGCGAGGAACCGGTTAGAAAATGGGCAATCATTAGAAATGTACCTTTTGCAATTATAGGTTTACTCACATTGGTTGGACTTTTTAATGTAATCAGTCATGCTAATAACTATCCAGCGGCATTTTACGTGAATATTATGATAGCAGTATTACTCAGCTTTGCTTTCTATTTACCAGTTGCAATTCTAGGTAAGGAGAAACCAAAACTTGGAATGCTTATGATACCTAAAACTATGTGTTATATCTGGATGATGGCGGTGATTGCCTTTTGGCCTATGTAGGCATATAAAAATATAGTAAAAAAGTCCTTGCATTTTGTGGGACGCTCGTATATAATACATCTTGCGCTGTAAAAAGCAGAATTTAATATTGGGGTATCGCCAAATGGTAAGGCAACGGACTCTGACTCCGTCATTTCTAGGTTCGAATCCTAGTACCCCAGCTCATAAACCTCGGTAGAAATACCGAGGTTTTTATGGCTATTTAAAAAATTAGTTATAAAAGCAAAGGAAAATCAATATGTTTAATAAAGTTAATATAGATGAAATATGGTTTGAACTTGACGAAAATGAAAAAGAAGAAGGGGGATATTTAGCTGACGAAGTAGAAAAATATGATTGTGGACCATTAGATGATGAAATGGTTAAAAAAACAGAAGAACAATTAGGTTTTAAACTCCCTGAATCATATATATATTTAATGAAAAAGCATAATGGTGGATTATTACAAAAGAATTATCTGGCAATGAAAAATACAGATGGTTTTTGGGATTTAGAAGGAATATATGGGATTGGTGATAAAAATTATTCAATAAATCATCAAAACAAAGATAAAGCGGATTTTGAGGTAAATCTTATATCAATCTGTTCCTCCAATTCTGGACACTCCAATATATATTTGGATTATAATGAATGTGGTCCACAGGGTGAACCAAGAGTGATTTCAATAGATAATGAACTTAGCATGGAGGATTTGAATGAAAAACCATATGTTTTAGCAAAGAATTTTGAAGATTTCATTTCAAGACTATGTGACCCAGAAGATGAAGAAGAAATAAGCAAATATGACACATTAGTATATTTTGAACCGGATGATACTATTCATAAAGTAGTAAAAAAACATGTATTGCTATATAATCAAATGTGGGCATATATAGCGATACCAATAATGACAATAATATCAATACTTATTTTTATAAGGGTGAATATTAAAATGTCATTATTAGTATTTATACCTATTGTCTTATTACCTATTACTATCTTTTTGATTATTGGTTGTCTGATCATAACAACAGATATATTAAAAAGAAAATATAAGTGTTGGTTTGATGTAATAGAAAACATTACAACTGAAAACGGAGTTGTAACTTATAAATTAAAAGAAACAGAGAGAAAAATGGATTTTATCGAAAGAAAAAAAGATAAACTCGAGATTGGCGATAAAGTATTATGTATTAGTGAAGGTTATGCTTTTAAATACAATCATTAAAACCACTTCGTTTGTATACAGTAAAAGGCGTGATTTCTTTGCAAACCGAGGGATAACATATGCTTATTGAGGAGAAGATATTAGAGAAGAAAAAGGGGTCAAAAGCGGATTTTATTATTCGTATTTTTGTGGTGTCCTTTGCTTCGGTCGTTATGGCCTTCAATATCAAAACCTTCGTTCATACAGGCGGCCTTCTTCCGGGCGGCGCCAGTGGACTTACACTTCTGCTGCAGGAAATATTCAGTAAATATCTAGGTATTAATCTGCCCTATACACTTATAAATCTTCTGATAAATGCATTTCCTATCTATATTGGCTTCAAATTTATAGGTAAGAAATTCACGCTTCTATCTTGCTGGTGCATCGTTCTAACCAGCGTGCTCGCAGATATAATTCCGGCATATACAATTACCCGAGACACACTACTTATAAGTATATTCGGTGGACTCATAAATGGTTCTGCCATCAGTCTGTGTCTACTTATGGATGCGACCAGCGGTGGAACGGACTTTGTGGGAATATATCTGTCGGAGAAAAGGGGAGTAGATTCCTTCAGTGTGACACTTATGATAAATGCTTCTATCCTTGCAATTGCTGGACTTCTCTTCTCGTGGGATAAGGCTCTATACTCGATTATTTTCCAGTTTGCCTCTACAGTTGTTGTGAGACTTCTTTATAGGAAATACCAGCAGGCGACTCTGTTTATAGTGACCAATAAGCCAAAAGAGGTTTGCGATGCAATCAGAGAGGTTAGTAATCACGGAGCTACAGTTCTAGAGGGAGAGGGCTCTTACGAGCATTGCGAGAGAAATGTTGTCTATTCCGTTGTTTCCAGTTCGGAATCCAGTAGAGTTGTAAAAGCTGTCAAAGATGTAGATAAGGCGGCTTTTGTAAATGTACTAAAAACAGAAAGAGTAATAGGACGCTTTTACCAGCGCCCTACAGACTAAATACCGACTAAATTAAAGGGCGCCTTATGGACGCCTCTTTTAATAATCTTCATTTATATATGCATATCTCAGATGATCTCTGAACTTGCCGCCTATCAATATGCTCGCGGTTTCAAAGCCTTCGTGTATAAACCCAAGATTCTCAAGTATATGAATAGATTTTTCATTATCTGTAAGAACTCTTGATTCTATCCTATGGATGTGCGCCAGACTAAGCACATGTTCGATGGAAGCCCTGCACGCTTCGGTGCAGTAACCGTGTCCTTGATAATCCTCATGCTGATTATAACCAAATATCGTACTAGCATAGGGCTCCTTACGGATTCGAACGAAGCTAATGGAACCAATTATAAGCTCAGGGTTTTCCTTCAGTGCATAGTAATAATATGCGGAGGTGAGATTTGCCATATTAGAGACCTCGTTCTCCAGAATCTTATGCTGGAATTCCAGGGTATAGTACCTCTCCGTATGAACAGGCTCGTACTGCTCAAAGAATTCCCTGTTGTCAGAATAATATTTCAGCATTTTCTCATCGAGTGCAGTATCAGAGGTCTGGATGATCAGTCGATCAGTTTCAAATGTATAAGGCATAAGTATTCTCCTTTTTTATTCCACAGATTTAAGTGATTCGGCCATGTTGATCCGTGAAAGCTTGCGACGCATGACCAGGTTAACCATTAAAGCGAATATAAATGTAAGTATAACAGCATAAACATAACTGATAGCTTCAATATGAGTATTAAAATATACCATATCAACTATTATCTGTGCCATTACATATTTATGAAGCAGTACACCAAGCCCAAGCCCAACAATAGTACCTATGAGAGTTAATATTATATTCTCGCGGAATACATATGCAGAGGTCTCGTTTGGATAGAAGCCAAGAACCTTGATGGTGGCTATCTCGCGGATACGCTCGGTAATATTGATATTCGTCAGATTATATAATACTACAAATGCTAGTCCCGCTGCACTAAGTATTACAATAAGAACTATATAGTCCAGGCTGGACATAGTCTTGGCCATTCTGTTTTTGAAGTCATTGAATACCGATACATTTACTGCGTCATCACATTCAGACAAGCTGCGCTGGATATCATATATATCAGCTCCTTCTGAAGAGTTAATATAAGCTCCATTTATATCGCCCTTTAGATCATCTGGTGATAGAATCACATAATTATAAACGTGATTGATGAAGATTCCGGAAACCGTTGCTGTTATCTCATTCATTTCATCATTTCGGAGAGTGATCTCATCACCTTCATTTATATGATATCTCTCTGCCAGACTTATACTGATTAGAATCTCGCCACTTTCAGGCAGGCTGAGAGGGCTTCCTGATGCGTCTTCTAATTTAAAGAAATGGTCGAAGCTGTCAGTGCCATTTCCGTCCAGACTGCCAACCGGTGCGATTACATTTACGGCCTTTGATGCTTTGCTTGTTATTATGTCATATGCAGCCGAGCATATAAAAGTATATTCCGAGGTGTTTATATTTAGTGATTCTATGATCTCGTCTGGAACAGTGTTTGTAGTTCCGTTATTAAATGTGAATTCAGCATCTGCTACCTGGATATTATCATATTGACTTTCGGCGAAGCCGGCGATAGAGTCCTTCATACCGAAGCCAGTAAGGACGAGAGCGGTGCATCCACTGATTCCTATTACCATCATGAAGAAACGCCTCTTATATCTTAAAATGTTCCTGATAGAAACCTTATGCAGGAATTTCATTCTGTTCCATATGGCAGGTATATACTCCAGAAAAACTCTTCTTCCAGGCTTAGGTGCCTTTGGTCTCATCAAGGTTGCAGCGGATTCAAGAAGCTCATATCTACAAGATAATAGTGTGGTTCCGACAGAACATAGTAATGAAACTATTACAGCAATAATAGCCAGCTTTACGTCAAATATAAACTTAAGAGGAACAAGTATATACATCATTTTATAGGTGTTCCAGATAACGGCTGGAAATATGAATATACACGATGCATATCCCATGACGCATCCAATCAGGGAAGCGCTTCCTGCATAAATTGAATATTTAAGTATAATGTCTTTATTACTATATCCGAGAGCCTTAAGAGTACCTATTTGGCTACGCTGCTCCTCGACCATTCTGGTCATGGTAGTCATACAAACAAGGGCAGCGACTAAAATAAAGAATAATGGGAAGATTCTGGCTACTTGCGCTACTATATCAGAATCGCTGTTGAAGCATACGTATGCGATATTAGAGTTTCTCTCAAGTACGAATGTGTCAGGAGTATCTAGATCCTCTAGATCTCGTTCAGCATCCTCTATTTCTTTCTCAGCGTCAGCTATTTTCTCATTAAATTCAGCGAGTCCGTCTTCGTATTCGGCGAGACCCTCCTCGTACTCAGCAAGTCCGTCCTCGTATAGAGCCTTACTTTCTTCGAGTTTAGCGAGTCCATTATTATATGCATTTAGACCGGAGTTATATTCGGCGAGGCCTTCGTTATATGCAGCAAGACCTGATTCATATTCCGCCATTCCAGCTTCGTACTTAGCGTAGTTTTCATTATATGTAGCAAGACCGGCATCATACTTATCTCTGGCGGCTTTTAGTTCCTCCCTTGAAGCGGCTATCTCGAGTCTTGAAGCCTCAGCCGTTGCTTTGTCCATTAGGCCGGCTGCTTCTGCTGTATCTATTCCGGCTTCGGCACTATCGAGTCCCAGCTCGCCTGCTTCAATCTTAAGGAGAGAAGCATCTAGTTCAGCCTTTCCTTGATCAAGAGCTTCCTTAGAGGCATCAAGAGTCGCCTTTGCGCTGTCTAGTTCTAAGCTAGAGCTGTCCAGAGTTGATTTGGTGCTACTTAGCTTAGATGCGGATCTTCCAAGTTCTGCTTCACCGTTATCTATTTCTTCCTTCGCACTATCTAACTCTTCTTTAGCGTCATCTAGCTCAGACTTGGCATCCTCGAGCTCCTTTTCTCCTTCTTCGGTCTCCTCCTTTAAGGTTTCCTTAGCCTCTTGAATCTCGTCATATGCTTCCTGATAGACTCTGTCATAGCGGTTCATAGCGGTCTCTTCAGTGATGTCCTCCCACTCAGGGCGAAGAGAGTCCATCATATCATCATAGTCATCAGAATAAATCGGATGTTCTTCCTCCAAAGTAACATATATCTCAGTATAAATGTCCTCGGCAAAGGCATCTCTGGTCATATAGACAAAACCGTCCACTATACCATTTCCTAGAGAAGTATTACCTCTTTCGAAATTTATATACAGACTGGAATCAGCGAAACCGACAACTGTATACTTATTTTTGGAGAAATGCTCAAGTGTGTCATCATCATTAGAGGGAGAGAGCACCAGCGTATCTCCTATAGATAGTCCCTTTCGGTTATGGTTATCTAGGAGTACTTCATTTGGGACGCTAGGAAGTCGTCCTTCTCTAAGTATCAGACCGTTTATATTATCAGTGATAGAGTGGGCTCTTAGGACTATATCCTTGCCATCTTTATCAAGACAGATTACGTCATATTGGAAGGCGCCCTCAGCGTACTTGACCTTATCCTTTTGCTGGATATTTTCTACATCCTGCTCTTCCCATCCAAGAGTTGAGATTAGACGATAGTCATAGAAATTATTATCCTTATATAATTCATTTATAGTATGTACCATTACGGGAGTGGTTATTCTTACACCAGAAAAAAAACCGACTCCGAGAAATGTAATAGCTAGTATCGCGAAGAATCGGCCGAAGGTCCCCTTTATATCACGCAGTGTGGATTTGTTGAGTGCTCTTTTTTGCATGTGAGAATTACCATTCTATTTCAGATATATCTACGGGATCTGGATTCAGGTACTCTTTTTCGATTTTACCACTGCGGACTGTGATAACTCTGTCAGCCATTGCAGTAAGGGCTGAATTGTGAGTGATCACTATAACGGTGGTTCCGGTTTTGCGACAGGTGTCCTGAAGGATTTTAAGTACTGATTTGCCAGTGTTATAGTCCAGAGCTCCTGTTGGCTCGTCGCATAGTAGTAACTTTGGATTCTTGGCAAGGGCGCGTGCAATGGCTACGCGTTGCTGTTCTCCTCCAGATAGCTGGGAAGGGAAGTTCTTCAGTCTGTCCGCCAGACCTACTTCCGTCAGGATTTCTTCAGGTGGAAGGGGATCCTTACATATTTGAACAGCAAGCTCGACATTCTCCAGTGCAGTTAGATTCTGAACCAGATTATAGAACTGGAATACAAAGCCTACGTCAAAACGTCTATAGGTTGTCAGCTGCTTCTTAGAATAGGTAGATATATCATCACCATCTATAAGCACATTTCCGGAGGTTAGCGTATCCATTCCTCCTAAAATATTGAGTATAGTGGTTTTGCCGGCTCCCGAAGCACCTACTATAACACAGAATTCACCTTTTTCTATGGTGAAACTAGCGCCAGAAAGAGCAGGGATTTCCACCTCCCCGCTTTTATATATTTTCTTAACATCCTTAAATTCTACGTAGGACATTTTCCCTCCTGATAAAACAATTTATTCCATATTATAAACACAAACTACTATAAATTCCACCGCTTTTATGATAATCTAATAGAGTGTTTTTTGGGATAAAACATTTATGTAGTAATAAAAAATATAAGATCAGAGGAATGATTAAATGAAGTATTATCTTGAAAGTTATGAAAATGTCCTAACAGAAATGAAATCCAAGCCAGAGGGACTAACAGAGGCAGAAGCTTCCGAAAGACTTGCGGAATATGGACAGAACAAACTAGTTGAGAAAGAAAAGGAAAGTATATTTAAGAAATTCCTGAAAGAAATATGCGAGCCAATGACAATAGTCCTGATTGTAGCGGCTATCATATCTGCAGTAACAGCATTTTTCTCACATGAAGGCTTCGCGGATGTATTTATTATTCTTACGGTTGTAATAGTAAATGCAATACTCGGAGTTTACCAGGAGTCAAAGGCGGAGTCAGCTATCGCTGCTCTTCAGGAGATAGCGGCAGCAACCTCCAAGGTTATCAGAGGCGGAGAGGTAAAGGTTATTCATTCCTCCGAGCTTGTTCCTGGAGACATCATCACAATGGAGGCCGGAGACGCAGTTCCAGCAGATGCAAGAATCATAGAGGCTGCTTCCCTTAAGGTGGAAGAGGCGGCGCTTACTGGAGAATCCGTTCCTTCTGATAAGACAGCTGATGTACTGGACACAGCAGGTGCAACAGATGTACCTCTGGGCGACAGAGCAAATATGGTCTATATGGGCTCATCTGTTCAGTATGGTCGCTGTAAGGCAGTTGTTACTGGAACAGGAATGACTACAGAAATGGGTAAAATAGCAGATCAGCTGTCACAGGCTGGAGACGAGGAAACTCCACTTCAGATCAAGCTGACCGAGTTATCAAAGATTCTTTCTATAATGGTACTTGTTATCTGTGCTATTATCTTCGGAATCAATATAGTACGTAATCTGGTTACAGGACAGGGGCTGAATGGTGAATTCTTCCTGAATACATTTATGGTAGCTATTTCACTTGCGGTTGCTGCTATACCAGAGGGACTTGCAGCAGTTGTAACAGTTCTTCTATCCCTTGGCGTAACTCATATGTCCAAGAATCATGCAATCATCCGTAAGCTGACTGCAGTAGAGACCCTTGGATGTACAGAAATCATTTGTTCAGATAAGACAGGTACACTTACTCAGAACAAGATGACTGTAGTTGAACATGTGACTGTAACAGACGGAAATGTAGAAGTCGAAAAGGATGAGAATGGAAAACTTCTTCCAGATGATAATCTATCAGATGATGGAAGAATCCTTATACTTGGAATGGCTCTTTGCTCAGATGCTGAGTGGGAGACAGATAAAGCAGTTGGTGAGGCGACAGAGTGTGCACTTGTTACAGATGCCGCTAAGAATGATATGCCTAAGGCTAAACTGAAGGAGGTGTATCCAAGAATCGGAGAGGCACCATTTGACTCTCTCAGAAAAATGATGACAACAGTACATAAGGATCCGGAAGGTGGATATGTTCAATTCACTAAGGGTGCTCCTGATTGCGTGCTGGCAGAATGTACACATTATATGATGGACGGCCAGGTTCATGAGATGACTTCAGAAGTCATGAACAGAATCAAGGCAGCTAATAAAGGTATGGCGGATAGAGCTCTTAGAGTTCTGGCCCTCGGATACCACAAGTATTCGGAGGAACCAAAGGACTTCGCTCCAGCGGTACTTGAGAAAGAACTTGTATATATAGGTCTTTGCGGAATGATAGACCCTATCAGACCAGAGGTTAAGGTGGCTATCGAGAACTGCCGCAAGGCTGGCATCCGACCTGTAATGATCACAGGTGACCATAGAGATACAGCGGTTGCTATAGCTAAGGAGCTGGGTATCCTTGATGGCGTGGATGAGAATGGAAATGCTATCACATTTGAAGCTATCACAGGCTCTGAGCTGGAAGAGCTCTCGGATGAATACTTCAATGAGCATGTAACGGACTATTCAGTATATGCAAGAGTTCAGCCTGAACATAAGGTTAGAATAGTAGATGCATGGCAGAATCTAGGAAAGGTTACAGCCATGACGGGCGACGGAGTAAATGATGCTCCATCAATTAAGTCTGCTGATATCGGAGTCGGAATGGGTATAACTGGTACAGACGTTACTAAGAACGTTGCCGACATGATTCTGACAGATGATAACTTTGCTACTATAGTTACAGCAGTAGCTGAGGGTAGAAGAATATATGACAATATCCGTAAGGCGATACAGTTCCTGCTTTCTTCAAACCTTGCTGAGGTTATAGCAATCTTTATTGCGACAATAATGAACTTTACTATACTTAAGCCAGCGCACCTTCTGTGGATCAACCTAATCACAGACTGCTTCCCAGCTATTGGACTTGGTATGGAAGAAGCAGAAGCGACAACTATGCAGCAGCCACCACGTAAGAAGACAGATGGTATCTTCTCAGGTGGACTTGGAGTTGATGTTATAGTACAGGGGGCAATCATAGCTATACTTACAGTAGTTTCTTATGGAGTGGGACACTATCTTGAAACAGGAACAATAGCTATACATACATCAAATGACGGTATGACAATGGCGTTCCTGACCCTGTCTCTGACAGAGGTATTCCACAGCTTTAATATGAGATCAAGAACAGAGTCGCTCTTCTCACTCAAGAGACAGAACAAGACACTCTGGGCAACCTTTGCATTTTCAATAGTGCTGACAGTGGTTATACTCTATGTGCCAGTACTTAGAAATCTTTTCTCCTTTACATTCATTGATGGAAAAGAATTTGCTATTGCCTTTGGTCTTGCATTTCTAATTATTCCTATAGTTGAGATATCTAAGCTTATCAAACGACTAGGTGCAAAATAAGGGAAATGTAGCTGTGACAGTTTTTTGATATAAATATCGTTTGAAATAAGTGTCTATCGGTGTTACACTTAGTTCACGTACTGACGCGGAAGGGTTCGTCCCAACCGGAAAGGCGATGGAATAAGAAGATGCCGTAGGGTATCTACGCTTTGAATCGGATTTTAGGGAAGTACGTACGCGTGCTTCCCTTTTTATTTTATCTAGAAGGTTCCATCTCCGTAAAAGATATAGAGGAGGTAAAGCTAGTGGAAAATAGAATAGCACTTATCGGAATAGTTGTAGAAAACGAAGAGTCTATTGAGGATGTTAATAAGATACTCCATGACGCCAGAGAATATGTCATCGGTCGTATGGGGATTCCTTATAGAGAGAAAAAGATATGCATTATAAATGTAAGCCTGGATGCACCAGAAAAAATAATCAGTACATTAGGTGGCAAGCTAGGTATGCTGGACGGAGTAACAACTAATACCGTCTATGCAAAGAAGAGGTATTAAATGAGTCTAGAAGTTTTAGATGAATATAAGTTAATAGATAAGCTAGAGGCTACTCATGAGCTGGAAAAGGAAGAGTGGATATATCTTCTAGAGCATCAGTCAAAGGAGCTTTCGGAATATCTATTTAAGAAATCAGATCGTGTTAGGCGAGAGAATTATGGAACAGATGTTTTCGTTCGTGGACTGATAGAGTTTTCAAATTATTGTAAGAATGACTGCTACTATTGTGGTATAAGATGTGGCAATCCAAAGGCTGATAGATATAGACTCACGGAAGAACAGATACTTGAATGCTGTAAGGAGGGCTATGAACTAGGATTCAGAACCTTTGTTCTGCAAGGGGGAGAAGATCCTCATTATTCCGACGAAGATATTTGCAGAATAATAAAGAGTATTAAGGCGAAATATCCTGACTGTGCGGTTACACTTTCAATTGGTGAAAAATCCTATGAGAGTTATAAAAAGTATTACGAGGCAGGAGCGGATAGATATCTTCTCAGACACGAGACAGCAAATGAAGAGCACTACAGGAAGCTTCATCCAGAGAACCTTTCTCTAGAGAATAGGAAAAAATGCCTACTTAACTTAAAGGAAATAGGATATCAGGTGGGAGCGGGATTCATGGTAGGATCTCCGTATCAAACTAAAGAATGCATAGCTGATGACATGATATTTCTACATGAGCTTCAGCCGCATATGGTGGGGATTGGTCCATTTATCACGCATCATGATACACCTTTTAAGGATAAAGAAAATGGCACTATGGAAGAAACACTTTTCCTGCTGGGCTTAGTAAGACTCATGCTTCCTAAGGTTCTCCTTCCATCAACAACCGCTCTTGGAACTATTCATCCTCTTGGACGAGAGTATGGAATCCAGGTTGGAGCAAATGTTGTTATGCCGAATCTTTCACCGGTAGGTGTTCGAGATAAATATCTTCTATATGATGACAAGATATGCACAGGGGATGAATCCGCACAGTGCAAGACTTGTCTACAGAAGAGAATGGAGTCGATAGGTTTTAATGTGGTGACCTCTCGAGGTGACCACAAAGATTATAAAAAGGATATCCCAGATAGGGATACTAAGGAGGAATAAAAATGTATAATCCAAAATCACTTAAAGCAGAGGAATTCATCGATCATGACGAGATACTGGAATCCCTCAAATATGCTGATGAGAACAAGAGTAATGTAAAAGTAATTGATGAAATCCTTAAGAAAGCAAGAGAGTCAAAGGGCCTTGATCATAGGGAGGCATCCGTTCTTCTGGCTTGTGATATACCAGAGAAGAATGAAGAGATATTTAAGCTGGCTAACGAGATCAAGCTTGAATACTACGGCAACAGAATCGTGCTATTTGCACCACTATATCTTTCAAACTACTGTATAAATGGATGTACCTACTGTCCATATCATGCAAAGAATAGAACTATTCCAAGAATCAAGCTTACTCAGGAGCAGATTCGTAATGAAGTAATCGCGCTGCAGGATATGGGACACAAGAGACTAGCTCTTGAGACAGGTGAGGATCCTATCCATAACCCAATTGAGTACGTTCTTGAGAGTATTGATACTATTTATTCTATCAAGCATAGAAATGGAGCTATCAGACGTGTAAATGTAAATATCGCTGCAACAACAGTTGAGAATTATCAGAAGCTTCACGAGGCAGGTATCGGAACATATATCCTCTTCCAGGAGACTTACCATAAGGAATCCTATCAGCAGCTTCATCCATCAGGACCAAAGAGTGACTATGCTTATCATACAGAGGCTATGGATAGAGCTATGCAGGGAGGTATCGATGATGTAGGACTTGGAGTTCTTTTCGGACTAGATAAGTTCCGTTATGAGTTTGCAGGAATCCTCATGCATGCAGAGCACCTAGAAGCAGTACATGGTGTTGGACCTCATACTATTTCAGTTCCACGTATATGTCCTGCAGATGATATCGATGTTAAGGAATTCTCAAATGCTATCGATGATGATACATTTGCTAAGATCGTTGCATGTATCCGTATCGCTGTTCCATATACAGGAATGATCATCTCAACTAGAGAATCACAGAAGGTAAGAGAAAGAGTACTTCATCTTGGAGTTTCACAGATTTCTGGTGGTTCACGTACTTCAGTTGGTGGTTATACCGAAGAGGTTCGTCCAGATGATACAACACAGTTTGAGGTTTCAGATACAAGAACTCTTGATGAGGTCATCAAGTGGCTTATGGAGATGGACTATGTTCCTTCCTTCTGTACAGCTTGCTACAGAGAAGGACGTACAGGAGATAGATTCATGGCGCTTTGCAAGGCTAAGCAGATTCAGAACTGCTGTCTGCCTAACGCCCTCATGACACTTGAGGAGTATCTGGTGGACTATGCTTCCCCTGCTACAAGAGAAGTAGGTGAGAAGATAATTGTAGATAACTTTAAGGATATTCCAAATCAGAAGGTTCTTGAAATAGTTAAAGAAAGACTAGAGCTGATCAAGAACGGTGGAGAGAGAGACTTCCGTTTCTAAATTACATATTAAGTTATTATAACTACTGATATATTATTAATTATTGATAGCTAAATGTTAAAATACTTAATGTTATTGATAATTAAAGGAGATACGCCATGGGACTTAATGATATACCTAGTGGAGAAAGAAAACATATAGCATTTTTTGGATGTCGTAACGCGGGAAAGTCCAGTCTGGTAAATGCATTTACCGGTCAGAACCTTTCTATAGTTTCGGATACAAAGGGTACAACTACTGATCCGGTTAATAAGAGTATGGAGCTTCTGCCTCTTGGACCTGTCGTGATAATAGATACACCTGGTATAGATGATGAGGGCGAGCTTGGAGAGCTTCGTGTGGAGAAAACCAGACAGGTTCTTCGTAAGACAGATATAGCTATTCTAGTTATTGATGCAAGACTTGGCTTATCACAGGCGGATAATGAGCTAATAAACTTATTTAAAACTAGAAATATTCCTTATATTTTGGTTTATAACAAGGTTGATCTTCTTCCGGTTCTTAGAAAAGAGGACTTCGAGGAGAAGATAGCAAAGAGCGAGATGGGCGTTGTGACGGCACAAATATATGTTAGCGCCAAAGAGGGCATCAATATAGAAAGCCTAAAGGAACTAGCAGCTAAGCTGATTAAGGAAAGTGGCGGAGATAGAGACCTTATAGGGGACCTTGTAAGCGAGGGAGATCTAATAGTTCTAGTTATTCCTATTGATAAGGCGGCACCAAAGGGACGACTTATACTTCCTCAACAACAGGTTATAAGAGACGCGCTAGATCATGGGGCTGTGCCGGTAATGTGCCGAGACTCCGAGCTGGC
Organism: uncultured Lachnospiraceae bacterium; assembly: GCA_902776395.1. Taxonomy (GTDB): domain Bacteria; phylum Bacillota; class Clostridia; order Lachnospirales; family Lachnospiraceae; genus Eubacterium_Q. Next base: position 392 of record CACYQC010000023.1, on the reverse strand, counting down.
AGAGACATTAAATAGTCTCAGTAAAAAACCTAGAATGGTTATCACTGATTCACAGGCCTTTAAAGAGGTAAGTGAGATAGTTCCTGAAGATATATACCTAACATCATTTTCTATCCTTATGGCAAGATATAAGGGCAACCTTGTACCATCTGTGCTCGGGGCAACTCAGCTGGATGAGATAAAGGAAGGGGATAGAATCCTTATCAGTGAGGGCTGCACACATCATAGACAGTGCGGAGATATAGGTTCTGTGAAGCTTCCAAACCTTATTAAGAAGTATACAGGAGTTACGCCAAAGATAGACCTCAGCTCTGGAACTGAGTTTCCATCAGAACTCGGACAGTATAAGCTCATAATTCATTGCGGAGCTTGTATGCTGAATCCTGCAGAGG
>CACYQC010000022.1 GCA_902776395.1 uncultured Lachnospiraceae bacterium | reverse complement strand
AGCCTTGTCATCAGTCTTGTCACCACAAGCTGTAAGACATCCTAGGCAAAATGCAGCTGCGAGAGCTACTGCCAAAAACTTCTTTTTCATCATTTTTTCCTCCTAAAAATAATTAAAAACCCTCATGCTGTGTCTAACTAAAACACAACACGAGGGATAGTATATCACATTTCTGCTATTAATTTCAAGTTTACAACTTTTGCTATCTTTTATTATAACTATATTTCAACTTCCCAGTAGTTATCGAGAGTTGCAAAATAGTCCTCCAGAGTCTCTGCACGTCTAATGCATATAACCGATTTATCCTCACGCAGAAGTAGCTCTGAGGACCAGAGACGACCATTGTAGTTATATCCCATAGAGAAGCCATGAGCTCCTGTATCATGTATACAGATATAGTCTCCAATGTCAATCTTTGGAAGCTTACGGTCTATAGCAAACTTATCATTGTTCTCACAAAGCGAACCAACTACATCATAGATTTCAGTAGCAGGAGCCTCCTCCTTACCAAGAACAGTAAGATGATGATATGAACCATACATAGCTGGTCTCATCAGGTTTGCAGCGCAAGCATCTACTCCAATATATTCTTTATAGATATGCTTCTCGTGAACGGCCTTAGTAATAAGGTGTCCGTATGGAGCCAGCATGAATCTTCCAAGTTCAGTGAAGATAGATACATTTCCAAGTCCTGCAGGAACGAGAACTTCGTCATAAACCTTGTGAACGCCCTCACCAATTATAGCTATATCATTTGAAGGTGCATCTGGCTGATATGCTATTCCAACACCACCTGATAGATTGATAAAGGATAGGCTAACACCCGCCTTCTCTTTAATTTCAACTGCAAGCTCGAAAAGAATCTTTGCAAGTGCAGGATAATAGTCATTTGAAAGCGTGTTACTTGCGAGGAAGGAATGAATTCCAAGCTCCTCAACCCCCAGCTCAGCAAGTCTCTTATAAGCCTCGATGATCTGGTCCTTAGTCATTCCATACTTAGCATCGCCTGGGTTATCCATAACCTGAACAGCCTCACCACTTTCGCCCAGCTGGAAGATACCACCTGGATTAAAACGACAAGACATACGCTTTGGAAGTCTTCTCTCCTTACCATCAGGAGTAAGTCCTTCGCCTAGATCCTCTCTAGAAAGCTCTCCAGAACTTATCGCATCCTCAATCGCTTTTAGTACAAAATCAATGTGTGTTATATCATCAAGATTTATGATACCGCCTATCTTGGCGCATTTTACGAATTCCTCTGCAGGAGTTTCATTAGATGAAAACATTACATCATAACCTGTAACTCCTGATTTTTCTGACAGAATAAGCTCTGCCATAGAAGAACAATCTGTTCCGCACCCTTCCTCATGAAGAATCCTTAGGATAGTTGGGTTTGGAGTTGCCTTAACCGCGAAGTACTCCTTGAAGCCCGGATTCCAGGAGAAAGCCTTGTTCATAGCTCTCGCATTTTCTCTTATACCCTTTTCATCATAGATATGAAATGGGGTAGGGTATGTTTTTACAATTTCTTCAACTTGTTCTTTTGTGATAAATGGTACTTTCATAACTTTTCCTCTGACGCTTAAAGTGAGTGAGTATATAGGGACGGTTCTTATTTACTCACTTTTATTTAATTTATCTTTAAAATTATATCTTTCCAAAGTGAGTAAATAAGAACCGTCCCTATATACTCACTCACTCTCTCCGTTGGTTACCAGGAGATGACTTCGTGGCCATCCTCGGTTACAAGAACTTGTATCTCCCACTGAGCGGACATTGAGCCGTCCTCGGTATATACAGTCCAATCATTTTCTGAATCAACAAATACATCTGGGGCACCCATGTTAACCATAGGTTCAATAGTGAACATCATTCCAGGAGCCATAAGCATATCTGTTCCTCTTCTAGTCACGTAGCTTACCCATGGGTCCTCGTGGAACTCAACTCCTACTCCGTGTCCGCCTATCTCGCGAACCACGCTGTATCCAGCAGCCTTGGCATGGTCGTTAATAACTTGGCCCATATCTCCCAGGAAGCCCCAAGGCTTAACCTCTTTCAGTCCCAGCTCAACACATTCCTTAACTGTTTCAACAAGCTTTTTATTTTCATCAGATACATTTCCTAGCATAAACATACGAGATGAATCTGAGAAATATCCATTTAATATAGTAGAACAGTCAACGTTTATTATATCTCCATCCTGAAGCACCTCGTCTTCACTTGGAATCCCGTGACAAACAGCATCATTGATGGATGTACATACACTCTTTGGAAATCCTTCATAATTAAGGGGTGCAGGGATAGCACCATACTTCTCGCATACTTCATTGATGATACGATTGATGTCCTCTGTACTCATACCAACACATATCTTATCGGCTACGACATCCAGACATTCTACGTTAACCTTTGCACTTTCTTTAATAAGAGCAATCTGTTCAGGAGTTTTGATCATCTTATGAGTAGGAACCTTATGTCCCTGATTCCTAAACATTTCTATCTTGCGATCAAAGGCCTCATGACACGCCTTATACTTTTTACCGCTTCCACACCAACATGGATCATTTCTACCTATTTTCTTCGCCACTTTTTTATCCTCTAATAAATATACTATTCACTTGGTCGAGATAACTCGCCACAAATCAGCTTCAAACAATGGTTAAGTGTATCTTACTCAATAAGGATTGTCAAGAAATTACATTAAATCTATCCTTACTTCTTTGTAGGATCCTTATGAGTAAATGCCCCATTATGATTTCTTAGGAAATATAGAAGTGAAATGAAGGAAGTCTTATAGAGCACAAACTCCTTGTTGTGGAGCATTTCAAGTATCTCCTCTTCTGTTGCCCACTTCACCTGCTCCACCTCAGACTCCTGAAGCTGCAGCGAATCTATATCTACATCCATATTTATAGTATAGATATCATTAAAGCCTCCATCGAAGTATATGGTCATAGCAGGGCGAACGTCTGTCAGGTCGTATTCAATACCAACCTCTTCCTTCAGCTCACGCGAAGCTGCCTGCTGACTTGTATCTCCAGCAAGAGCACTACCACCGGCGGTTACATCCCACATACCAGACCAACCACTCTTAAAGGGCTGTCTCTTCTGTATCAGCATTCTTCCATCCTTATCGAACACACAGACGTGAACCACGAGTCTGTAATACCCTTCAGGTACCTTGTTACCTCTCTCGAGGACCTTTCCTGTTCTATTCCTGTTAATATCGTATAGATCAAAGCTTTCTGACATAATCTAAACCCCCATTAAAAAATGACTTATCTATTATATCACTTAACAAAACACGTTGCAAAAACGACACGGGAGACTTATAATATTGTGGATAAAAATTTTAGAGGAATGGGGTAATAAAAATGGCTGAATTTGGTTTTGGTAAACTAATCAACACACTTAAAGAAAACAATCAGACTATTGTTTTCACAGAAGGAAATGATCCTCGTATTCTTGAAGCTTCCTCAAGACTTCTCGCTAGTAACTTCCTGAAGCCTATCCTTATCGGAAATGAAGAGGAAATCCACAAGGTTGCTGAGGAAAGCGGATTTAATATTCGCGGAGCTAAGATAATAGATCCTGCACAGTTCGAAGACTTCGACAAGATGGTTGCAGAATTCGTAGAGCTTCGTAAGTCAAAGGGCGTTACTGAAGAGGACGCTAAGAAGATACTTGCTCAGGCAAACTACTTCGGTACAATGCTTGTAAAGATGGGATATGCTGACTGTCTCCTTGGTGGTGCTACATATTCAACAGCTGATACTGTTAGACCAGCATTCCAGCTTGTTAAGACAAAGCCAGGCAATCGTATAGTAACCTCTTGCTTCGTTCTGGTTCGTCCTAGAGCTACAGGTGAAAATGAAGTAATCGCTATGGGTGACTGCGCTATTACAATCGATCCTTCAGAGGATGATCTTGTAGAAATCGCAACTGAGACAGTTCGTTGCGCTAAGATATTTGGTATGGATCCAAAGGTTGCATTCCTGAGCTACTCAACAAAGGGTTCAGGTAAGGGTGAAAGCGTTGACAAGGTTCGTAACGCTATGGAAAGAGCAAAGGTAGCTATGCCTGACGTTCCAATCGACGGCGAGCTTCAGTTTGATGCAGCTGTTTCACCAAGCGTTGCAGCTAAGAAGGCTCCTGGTTCAGAAGTTGCTGGACATGCTAATACCTTCATCTTCCCTGACATCAACGCAGGAAACATCGGCTACAAGATAGCTCAGAGAATTGGTAACTTCGAAGCATTTGGTCCTATTCTTCTTGGACTGAACTCACCTATCAATGACCTGTCTCGTGGATGTACAGCTCAGGAGGTTTACTCTATGGCTATCATCACTGCTGCATTTGCCGCTGAAGAGCAGAAAGCAAAGAATAACTAAGTTATGGAATCAAGAAGATATATACCTTACATGACTATAAGTCTTATAGTCATAAATGTCCTTATTTTTCTGATAGAGACTGCTGCCGGTGGTAGCGAATCTACAGAAGTCGCTCTAAAGTTTGGAGCGCAATACGCGCCTTACGTAATTGGCGATGGTGAATGGTATAGAACCTTTACTTCTATGTTTGTTCACTTCGGAATAGAGCATATCTTTGGAAATATGATAGCGCTGGTTATGGTCGGCCAGTATATTGAAGTATATTTTGGAAGACTCAAATTCTTAGCAATATATTTTCTAGCAGGCTTTACCGGAAATATCCTGTCGCTTATGGTGGATATGCAGACAAATGCATATGCTGTAAGTGCTGGCGCCTCCGGTGCTATAAGCGGACTGTTCGGTTCACTTATAATACTTGCCCTTGATAAGAATACGAAGCATATGTTTCCACTTCCAAGGATTCTGATAGGTATCGTACTACTTCTTGTACCAGCTGCTAAAAATGTAAATGTCATGGCTCACCTCGGCGGAATGCTTGGTGGCTTTGCAACAGCTTATACATTTTATTATTACAAAATGAGAAAAGACTCCGCTGACGAATAGTCAGCCGAGTCTTTTTTATTCTACCTAATAAAACAAATACGAATTCTACATCTGATGTCTTACAACCTTATATTCATCGCCATCCCTGAAGTAAGGGCACTCCTTAAAATGACTCTGAACCAGTCTGCTATAATCATCTTCATCCATATTTACATCGCATACATATTCTTCGATATCTTCATCATATGCAAAGTATGCACAATAATCACAGGATGCACTCCCTGCCATAATCCTCACCCTCGCTTTCGATATATTTATGTAGCTGAGCCTTAAGATATTCATATCTTTCCTTCTTTTCAGTCTTAGAGAAATGCTCCTCTCTCGACTGCTCAGGATTATCTGTATAGTCCAGCTCTTCGTCTCCAAACTGTTCACTGGTAAGATCAAAGACCTTTCCCTCTACTACATTGTAGCAGTGATAATTTCCACCCGGTCTCTTAATTCCGCGAACCTCTCCACCAAATATATCCTGAACCAGAAATGCTGTTATAGAGCATTGTCCCAAGGTCTTATTAATAGCTGTCCAGTCATCCCTAAGTCTCGGAGCACAGGTATATTCACACCAAATCTTGCTAAGTGCATCATAGAGATCATAAGGCGACTCTATACCCGGATAATCCTTGGTCACAGGCTTAACATCTGCATCCTCCCATCCATAGAAGCGATACTTAGCCACAAGTCCTTTCTCCTCCAGTTTCTTATAAACATAGGTTCTGAAAAGAGCATAGGTAACAGATACAAGTGGAATAAATACAATCATTCCAACTACTCCGAAGAGACTACCACCAACGGTAACTGAAACCAGAACCCAAATACCCGGAAGCCCTATAGAGTTACCTACAACCTTTGGATATATAAGATTGCCCTCTATCTGCTGAAGCACTAGGAACAGCACAAGGAAAACAATAGCCTTCATAGGATCATCTATAAGTATCAGAAGAACTCCGATACCACATCCGATAAATGCACCAACGATCGGAATCAAGTTACAAGCACCAATAAGTACACCGATCAGAAGTGCATATGGAAGCTTAAGAATTGTCATACTTATACAGAACATAGCACAAAGAATAAGTGCTTCCACACACTGACCAGATATAAAGTTAGCAAATGTCTTGCTGCTGATCTTAGCAACACTCATTATGTTGTCAGCCTTCTTACGCTCAAACAGCGCGTATATTGCCTTCTTGCTCTGATTTCCAAGCTTCTCCTTCTGAGCCAAAACATATAAGGAGAAGATAAATCCTAGTACGAAATTAACTACTCCCGAGAGGATTCCAGATACAGCACTGATACCGCCCTCAAGAATCTGATTAACATACTTTCTCAGAAAGCCTGTGATACTCTGCAGTATCTCCATCCAGTCATCCGTTAAGGACTGTAACATTTGCATGATAATAGGGTCCTTAGAGAAATTCTCATCCACCCACTCTGTCACATCTTTAATTCCCGCTGGAATCTGCTTCACAAGCTGACCAATAGTTTCGGCGAGCTGTGGAATGATGAGATAAAGCAGAAGCGCTATAGCTACTGCTGCGAAAAGAAGTGTAAGCACCAGAGATATAACTCTTCTCGCCGCCTGCCACTTAGGTCCAGCATACTTTTCTCTATCTCTAAAGATTCCCTTCTCTATCCATCTCATAGGAACATTTAAGATAAAGGCTATCGCAAGTCCCATAATAAAAGGAGAGAAAATGCTGATAAGCTTTCCAGCGCCAACCCATATATACCTTATATTATATACAAGGAAGAAGAATATAATCAGCGATATGCCTACAAATAACTTCTTTCTGACATTGTAATCCTTGAAAAAATTCATTTCTTTACTCCTATCTCGGATGAATTAAATTCCTTGTCACTTTCTAGGACTTCTAGACAGATAAGCCTGTCTACCAGCTATTATAGCATTTCTGAAGGCTTCTGCCATCAAATGCTGATTTCCCGCAGTTGCAAGAGCAGTATTTGCCATAACTGCAGCGCATCCCATTTCCATCGCTTCGCACGCCTGAGAGGGCTGGCCGATACCTGCGTCTACTATTATCGGAATATCCAGCTCCTGCAGTAGTATCTGGATAAAATCTCTAGTTGCAAGTCCCTTATTAGAACCACTTGGTGAAGCCAGTGGCATAAGCGCCGCCGCCCCCACCTGCTCCAGCTGACGACATAGAGAAAGACTTGGATATATATAAGGAAGCACTGAATAGCCTTCCTTCACCAAGGTTTCTGTCGCTACTATCGTCTCCTTATTATCCGGAAGCAGATATTTTGAATCATTCATTATTTCTACTTTGACCATCTTTCCAAGTCCCAAATCTGCTGCACGGTGAGCCATTGATATAGCTTCTTCGGCAGTGGAAGCACCGAGAGTATTTGGAAGGATTCTGATCCCCTCCGGAATCATTCCTAGAGGGTTATCTTTGCCGCCCAAGGTCTTTATTGCAACTGATATAAGCTCTGTCCCCGCATATTCTACTGCAGACTTTATCAATTCCTCTGTATATTTAGCAGTCTTGCCTGAACCCAGAAAGAATCTGGAATTAAAAGAGGCCTCTCCTATTACTAATATATCTTCCATCATTTCTCCAATATTTAAATCTCACGAACTTTTTCAAGTCTTGCATGTAGTCTGGCATATTTATCTGAATCTACAAGTGTATCTCTACCTGACTCAAGATAAAGAGTCTTGCTGTTTAACTCCTCTAGTTCCTCTCTAGTCAGTTCCTTTTCCACACTTTCGAGTCTTAAAATATCAGCTACATGTTTTATAGTTCCAGCATTTCCATCTATAAGTCTTACCTTTACTCCTGCACTTTCAAAGGCCGCCCTAATTGCAGGCTTGAAATAATTAAAATGTGTGCATCCCAGAACAACATCAGTATATTTCATTTTATCAAATACTGCCAGTTGTTCTTCTATATAATCAGCCACTTCCTTAGTATCAAAGATTTCACTCTCAGCAAATCTTACCAATCCCGGCATAGGGAGAAGATCTACCATATGAGACTTATCTACCTTCTCCAGCAGCTTATGAAGCTTATTCTCGCGGATAGTGACAGGGGTTGCCATTACCAGAACTCTTCCATTAGAGTCCGCCGCTGTCTCAACCGCTGGTTTAACTGCTGGCTCCATCCCAATTATTGGAACATCGTATTTCTCTCTAACATAGTTTGCTGCGACAGCTGTTGCAGTATTGCAGGCTATAAGGACAGCATCTACATCTCTCGATATAAGCTCCGCTATTATCCTATCTGCATATCCTTTTATTTCTTCTGGAGTCTTCAGTCCGTAGGGCACGTGATCCACATCTGCATAGAATACAAAGTCCACATCCCTCAGCTGATGAAATGCCTCATTCAGCACTGATATGCCACCTATTCCAGAATCAAAGATACCTAATTTCATATACTCTCCTTATTATCCAGTAAGTGCAACATATAAAATGTCACTAAAAGTAAAAGCCCAGAAGTCATACCCCACTTGACTTCTGGACTTTTGGAGGAAAAATTATGATAAAACACTAAAATTCTTATTAACGAACATTTCCTGTTCGACTATGTATATTTTAACATAACATTTCAAAAAATACAACATAAAATATACATTTTTACCAAAAATTTGTCATTTTTTTATCGGTTTAGATCAGAAGCCTGTTATCTTATGTAAACTGTCATGCTGGAATTACCCGAACTCTCTACCTTCAGGTCCTTTATTCCATAGATAAACTTGGAAAGAGTAGCATAACCGAATTCCTTTGCATTAAAGGTTGGAAATTCATCATGGATTTTCTTTCCCAGAAGACCAAGCTCGATGCCCTTAGTTCCAACCTCAGCAACAGTATCTATCGTGAAGCGCTTAACTCTCTTCTTCATATCCTTATCAGAATGAATAGCTACGAAAACAGTGCTATCCTTCTTCTTAACATCAAATACCGAGGTCTCATCTATAAAGGTTGATAGAGAACTATATCCATAATTACGAACATCGAAGTCTGAATACTTTTTCTGAAGACGGCTTCCTATCTCACCAAGTCCCGTCTCTCTTCCCTTGTTATCATTCTCAGTGATTATTTCGATAATGTCATTAACTATAGTTTTCTGAGAGATAACATTTTCAGCCTTCTTCTTAGCTCCTGATTTAGATGTCCCCTTGGAGGTAGCCTCCTCGCTCTGATCCAGCAGAAGCTCTAGATCTGTAAATACTGTACAAGCCGCTCTGAAGGAACGCGGTGTCTTGTTCTCTCCCATTCCTATTACGTGCATTCCAGATTCTCTCAGTCGACTGGCAAGTCTTGTGAAATCGCCATCACTGGACACAATGCAGAAGCCATCTACACTATCTGTATACAGGATGTCCATTGCATCTATTATAAGAGTAGAATCCGTAGCATTTTTACCTACAGTATTTCTAAATTGCTGGATAGGAGTGATTGAGTTTTCCATCAGCTCCTTCTTCCATTTATTTGCCTGGGACGAAGTCCAGTCACCATATATTCTCTTATAAGTTACTACGCCGTATTTTGTCATCTCATCAAGAATACTGGAAATATACTTAGATGAGATATTATCTGAGTCAATCAAAACAGCATATCTCTTATCTTCCATTTATGCCCCTTTCAAATGTATAAATACTAACTCCCCTTTTATGCTTATATAAGTGGTACATCATCATAAGTATTTTCTATGATCGGTCTAGTAAAGCTACCCGGACTTATGATCCTGGTCATATTATTCTGAAGTTCCTCTAAAAGTCGTCTCTCAAGATTTATTTCCGCCGGAACAAAAACCTCTTTATCAACATTTTGCAGCGACTGCGAAGCTTGACTTAGCGTTATTGCTGCAGCCTGCGCCTGTTTCAGAATATAAAACTGATAATAAGCCAAAACCCTTCGGCCATTAACATCCATATCCGCTTCAATTGTCGGCCTAATAAAGGTGTATATCCTCTGCGCATGTTTAGGATTAGGATTTATGTAAGACGAATAAAAAAGAATATCATAATAGCCTATACTGCATAGTCGTTCATCGACATATTCACTTTTCGGACCATTTTTTCTAAGGGCCGCATCTATTTGTCTAACTATTCCATTTAGAGCTGTGTAGTTCCTATTAATTAGTGATTTGCTAAAGCATAAATGATAGTAGAAAACTTTGCCCTTCCTGTCCGCCTTGTCAATCACACCATCTGGAATAGACATATTGAGATTCTCTAAAGGCGCACCATTTCTAAGTTCATTTAATCTTTCCTGGCAAAACATTTCGAGCTGACTACCTTTGCGAAGGCTAAACCTAGCAAACTTTATGATAAGTAGCACTGTCTCAATTGCTACAAACAGAGCACTATACTTAAGTATAGTAGCACCGAAGGAATACTGTCTCCAGGTTAGAAACAAAAAGATAAAGGCGTAAATGCTTAGAATCATAAAGGTAATAAGATTCAAAGAAGTATTCATCTTCTTAAGCTCGTCAGCATAATCCCCTCCAGGAGATACTCTAAGTATCACCTTGGGAGTTAAGACAAACTTATCTCTATGCCATATTCTATCTGCATCTCTTTTATCTTTTTGACCAGTTTTTCCGAAGATACGTATAGTAGAAACCCATGCCCCAGATATTTTAGCTGTTATGAAGGACGCCAGTGCAAGCATAATTCCTGCAACAATCAGTCCCATTAAAATGCCTATACCTGCAGCAGCAAAACTCTTAACTGATGCAAAAAGCTCTAGTAAGCTTTTCATTCAAAAACTCCCGCAACCTTTGTAAGATTTTCAATAATAGGTAAGTGCTGTGGACATACACCCTCACACTGACCACAACCTATACAGTCGCTTGCCTTTCCGAATTCTTTAGTCAGATTGGTATAATATTCACCCTGTGGTGTCCATCCCTTAGATTCAACCTCCTGCATCTCCGCATTATAGAGAGAGAAGTATCGAGGAATATTGATATTCATAGGACATCCCGGTTGACAGTAAGCACATCCTGTACAAGGTATGGCAATATTTCCATTTATTATATCAGTAGCCTTCTTGATAATAGCCTGTTCCTCATCATTTAGCGGCTTGAAGTCCATCATATAGCTGGTGTTGTCATCCATCTGTGCCATGTTGCTCATACCACTAAGAACCATGAATACATTGTCTAGACTGGCAACATATCTTATAGCCCACGAAGGAATAGAAGCTTCTGGATTATAATTCTTGAACAGCTTTTCTACAGCCTCTGGAACATCCGCGAGGGTACCACCCTTTACAGGCTCCATAACAATAACTGGTTTTCCGTGCTTTGTTGCAACTTCGTAGCATTCTCTTGAACGAACGCCCTTGCTTTCCCAATCCAGATAATTTATCTGAAGCTGAACATATTCAACCTCTGGATGATCTGTTAATACCTTGTCTAAAAGCTCCGGTCCATCATGGAAAGAAAAACCGATGTGTCTTACATCTCCAGCCTTCTTCTTATCCTGAAGCCATCCCCAGCAGTCCAATTTGTCATAAACCTCAACGGAATGAGTATTAACATCGTGGAGCCAATAATAATCAAAAAATTCAGCACCTGTTTTGGAACGCTGTGTATTAAATATTTTATCTCTATCAGCCTCTGTCTGAATAAAACCAGAATGAAGCTTAGTTGTAAGAGTGAACTTATCTCTAGGAACCCTTGTCATAAGGATATCCTTAACTGCATCCTCACTCTTAAAATTGCAATACATCCACGCTGTATCAAAGTAGGTAAATCCTCTTTCCAAGAACATATCTACCATATCACAGGTTTGTGGAATATCTATCTTGCCTGCATCAGATGGATCAAGAGACGGAAGTCTCATAAGACCAAAACCTAATTTCTTTCCCATTTTTTTCTCCTTTAACGCTCCCAGTAAACAATAGTTTCAATTCTTAACTAAAACAAATATTACTCATCTGCACCACTGAGTGGGATATCTTGTAACAAAGATGACTTCTCCTTCTGTTTCTCTCGAATAGTTTCATCCTCATGCACTTTATTAATCTTGTTGGCTTCTTCTTCGCCATTTTTTGCAGAGCTGTGAACGCCAATATTCTTATACTGTCTATACACATCCAGCGCAGTATCATCTAGAGATTTATGCATCTGGTAACGGCGCATTTCCTCATTATCTCCACACAGGATACTTCTGACCGCAGACTTATAAACCGCCTTAGCCGCCTGTTCCTCGGTGAGCCCGAACTTAGTTTTCAGCTCCTCTTTAATTATTCTTAAATAATCTTCTATATATTCTGGTGTTGCCGACATATCCTTACTCCACTAAAATAATAAATCTTTACTTTTCAAAATCAAATGTATAATCCAGTCCCAGCGCATCACGTACTGTAATTATATCCTTCTGAACAGCCTCTCCTACTGGAACTCCCTTATCCTTTCTGAAGAGCCACATATCATATTCCTTCTCTCCAGCTGTATATATTCTGTCCTCTCCAGGTGCTTTCTTGGAAGCTCTTAGAGCTCTGCAGATATCACCTGCTATCTTCTTAAATTCCTCACGACCCATGAAGGCTTCCGGATCAACTACGAAGAAGAAATGTCCCAGACCATACATCTGTGGCTTTCCATCTTCCGAGACTCCTGTAAGGGCTTTCATGAACTTACCGCCTGAAAGGGCCGCTGAAAGTATCTCAACTACAGTAGCATATCCATAGCCCTTATATCCTGCCAGCTCCTCGCCTATACCACCAAGTGGTGCAAGGGCAGCTGTACCAGCAACAAGATCCTTCAGTATCTGAGCACTATCCGTAAGCGCTTCACCCTTTTCTGAAATAACTGTTCCCGCCGGTGTAGGCTTTCCTTCTCTTGCGTAGTACTCTATACGACCTCTCTGCACTATTGAAGTAGCACAGTCAAGACAGAATGGAAATTCTTCATCTGTCGGAATAGAAAATGTAAGCGGATTTGTTCCGAGCATATTTTCAACTCCGAAGGTTGGCGCTATAGAAGGTCTAGCATTTGTACCTGTAATACCTACCATTCCTTCCTTGCTAGCCATTCCTGTCCAGTAACCCGCGATACCGTAATGAGTAGAATTACGAATAGCTCCTCCCGCCATACCATAGGTCTTGGCTTTCTCTATAAGCTTCTCCATCATTCTGTAGCTTGCCACCATTCCCATACCGTCATGAGCATCCATAACAACTGTGGTTGGCGTTTCCTTCAGTATCTCTATCTCCGTAACAGGAAGCAATGTACCCTTTACTATTCTATCTATATAAATAGGTTTAAATCTATTACAGCCGTGACTCTCTATACCCCTTCTGTCAGACTCGAGAAGCACGTCTGCACAGATTTTTGCATCTTCTTCAGGAACTCCATAGCCCTTAAAGGCATCTATCATAAAACTATTCATTAGTTCCCAAGGTACAAATGGTCTAGTTTCTATTATATTCCCCATAATTCCATCTCCTCTTATTTAAAAGAAAGGGAACTGAATTCAGTTCCCTTTACTTAGACTATTAATCTGCTTTGGTAAGCATTCCAGCAACTGTATCCTCAACCATGTCCTCTCTAAGCAGTGTAATGAGGTCGTCCTCATTAATGTTCTCATCCTGAACTATTCGAGTAGCCTGTCTATCTACACAACGCTCGAAGTAGTTACGAACGAGACGAGCATTAGCGAAGTTCTCAAGCTTCTGCTCTGTCATACCTCTCAGGTATGCCTCTGCTACATCAGCTGCACTCTGTGTAAGTATGTAATCATTTTCTTTACACATGTACTTGAAGATTTCCATCAGCTCACCACTGTTGTAATCTGGGAAGTAAATGTACTTATTAAATCTGGACTTAAGACCTGGGTTGGATTCGATGAACTCTGTCATCTCATCTGTATATCCAGCAACGATAACGATGAAGTCATCTCTATCGTCCTCCATACGTTTCAGGAGTGTATCGATTGCCTCCTGACCGTAGTCTCCTGAATCCTTATTATGTGTAAGTGTATATGCCTCATCGATGAAGAGGATACCACCAATTGCCTTATTAATAACATTTGTAGTTTTAAGAGCAGTACCACCGGCGAAGTGGTCAACGAGTCCGGAACGGTCAACCTCTATGAAGTGACCCTTACTAACAACTCCGAGCTGCTTATATATCTTTGCAAGAAGTCTGGCAATAGTTGTTTTACCAGTACCAGGGTTTCCTGTAAATACCAAGTGGAAGGACATCTCAACTCGCTTGAAGCCTCTCATCTCACGAAGCTTACGAACCTTGATGATGTTGATAAGGTGCATAACGTCATCCTTAACTGATGACAGACCAGTAAGTCCTTGCAGCTCCTTGATAAGATCATCGAGAGACTTATCTATCTCTTCTGACTCATCCTTTCTACCACGACGACCACCTACACGGCCTTCACCTCTCTTAAATACCTTGTCCTCAGATTCCTCTTCCTTCTTGAAGTTAAGGAACTCTGATACATCAGTAGCGGCCTTCTTCTGAATGTTACGTCCAGATATATTGATAGCCTTCTTAGTTACAAACTGTCCAGTCTTCTCATCGAAAGAAGTGATTGTTTCAAGATCAGGATCAGCTGTATTTGAGAAGGTTGCAGTTCCTCTCATATGCTCTGGCATATCCTGAGACTTAAGGATACTTGTCTGTCCTGAAGTAACAATGCCTGCACTATTAAGGGTTGCATTGAGGACACCTATATAATCCTTCAGCGCCTGTTTAGTAACATCCTTAGCGCTGTCATATGCTATAAAGCCTTCACCCAGTTTTCTAAATGTATCTACTACAAACTTAGAACGGGTTACGCTAGCGTTCATCATTTTCATTTCAGGATCTTTATCAGCCTGAACAAAATAAGATAGAGATTTTGGAGCCTCTGTTAGAAATCTTGTATCACTACACTTCTGCTCCACAAGAGTGAGGAACTTCTCCTCAGATAGAATCATTCTTAGATTGGTCTTGATATACTCAATCTGATCCGCAAATTCATCATTGCCTGGTTCATATAAATATCCCAGGAATACCATCATATCGTATCTAAGAAGATCCTTTAACGGCATCCTCTGATCCTCTGGATATATCCTAGGATTTGCTGTGATCTCATCTGCATAAGAAATACATTCTGAAATCATATTCTGAATATTTTTAATTACCATTTTGTCACCACACCCTGTACATTAAAGATTCACCGTTATAACCTTTCCCCCATGAATTCTAGGTCAACAAACGATGTAGGAACATTATACCATAAAACTTCTTATCTGTCATAAAAAATGTCCAAATTGACGTACAAATAATTGACATCTTATTTTTACATAATGTATATTCTTAGAGTTAGAGTAAAATAAGGAAATAGAGGAAAGATTAATGGGATTTTGGGAAACACTAAAAAATGTAAATGATACTGTAAATACATTTGTATGGACAACTGTCGGCGTATGGCTACTTATGGCGGTTGGACTTATAATGACAGTCATCACAAAATTCTTCCAGGTGACTCACATTCGTCACTGGTTCAAAAAGACTGTTGGAAGTCTTTTCGATAAAAAGGTTATATCTCACACAAATGAGCACGCTTCTATATCACAATTTCAAGCACTATGTACTGCCCTTGCAGCAACTGTTGGTGTAGGTAACATCGCAGGTGTTGCTGCCGCAATAATGTCCGGTGGACCGGGCGCTGTATTCTGGATGTGGATAGCGGCATTTCTGGGAATGATGACAAACTATTCTGAGAATATTCTAGGTATATATTTCAGAAGAAAGAATCATCACGGAGAATGGTCCGGCGGAGCTATGTACTATCTGCAGGACGGTCTCGGCGGATATAAGAATATGAAGACGGTCGGTAAGGTACTAGCTGTTATCTTCGCTATATGCGCGGTGCTAGCTTCTTTCGGAATCGGAAATATGGGACAGGTTAATAAGATAGTTATCAACCTTACTTCTGCCTTTAAGATTCCTGTTCTTTCAACCACTATTCTATATTCCTCTAACGGTTCAAATGTCACTCTCGACATGTTAATAGTCGGAATCATACTTACGATTCTCGTTGGAATAGTTATCATCGGAGGACTTCAGAGAATAGCAAACGTAGCCGAGAAGATTATTCCTTTCATGGTAATCGCATTTGTTATCGGTGCACTTGTTATTATATTTGCAAATATCACTTCCATCGGTTCAGTATTTGCAGCTATCTTCGGAAAGGCATTTACAGCGCAGGCTGCTTGGGGCGGCGGAGTTGGTATCTCTGTTAAGACAATCATCACTCTAGGATGTAAGCGTGGAGTTTTCTCAAACGAGGCAGGACTTGGTTCCTCCGTTATGGTGCATTCAAACTCAAATGTTCTCGAGCCTGTTAAGCAGGGACTATGGGGCATCTTCGAAGTATTCGCAGATACAATGGTGGTATGTACACTGACAGCCCTTACAATCCTCACCTCTGGAGTTATAGATCTGAACACTGGAGCGGCTGTAACAGATACAGATGCAACTCTCGTGGCAGAAGCTTTTAACACTGTATTTAAGATTGGAAATTTTGAATTCGGTAAATACTTTATAGCACTGGCAATTCTGCTATTTGCTTTCACAACAATACTCGGTTGGTCACACTACGGAACTAAAGCCGTTGAATATCTAGCCGGTGACCTCGCACCAATTGTTACTATAATTTACAAAGTTGTATTCGTTGTGATGATTGTATCCGGCGCAATTATGACCTCTTCCATCGCATGGGATATATCAGATACCTTTAACGGAATGATGATGATTCCTAACCTTATCGGTGTGCTCTCACTCTCACCACTGGTTATGAAGCTCACAAAGAACTATGTAGATAGAAGACTTAAAGGAAAGACAGACGTTGAACCAATGCTCTCACACTTCCCTGACATCCAAGAAGAACACGCCAAACTCATCAAAGAAACTGGCGAAGAATAACTATGCAAATATGAGTATATAGGGACGGTTCTCTTTTACTCATGAGTAAATAGGGACGGTTCTCTTTTACTCATGAGTAAATAAGGACGTCAAATGAGTAAAATAGGGACGCTTCTAATATGACTTGTCGCCACCGGCGATGAGTCATATAGAAGCGTCCCTATTTACTCATTTACATATATCTATATCTTACTAAAACACCCCTTCAAATTTACTTCCCAAGCATTCTCTTACGACGTACCACAAATACAATTCCCACTGCAGATACTATAGCGATTGCACCAATAAGCATAATGTTAAAGTTATCTGATGTAGCTGGCTTTGTACTCTTAACCTCAGCCTTCTTAGCTGGTGTTACTGTCGCTTCCTTAGCTTCTTCCTTAGCTTCTTCCTCAGAAGTCGAACTAATAGGCTTTGTTGCGATAGCATAGCTAGAAAAGCTGTCAGCTTCGACATAAGCTATATTGTTAGCACGATCAAATTCAACTGGCTCAATAGTTTCAAATGCCTCTCCATCATGTATATTATGGATAAACTCAACATCTTTACCAGTATAATCTCCTTCTAACTGAATACCTAAGAGCGCTGGTTCCTCAAGATCTTCCTTTGGATTAGCCCATACATCATC
>CACYQC010000021.1 GCA_902776395.1 uncultured Lachnospiraceae bacterium | reverse complement strand
GTAAGGAACCAGCCCATTCTTCTACTATGAGTCCTCATCTGAACCGCAACTATAAGTACTACTACAGCAAGAAGCATTGATACAAGTATGAAGATCAGGTTCATTATGCCTATATAAACAGTATAATTTTCATATGTTCCTGTCATATCAATTACCCTCTCCTGCATTATATCTATATAAATAATAATCATAGCAGAAGCTCTTGGTTCTTAGATATATAAGTGCCGCTACTACTATGTAGTACAAGATAATAGCTAAATATAAAGTAAGGAATAGCCCCTTAGCTGACGGTGGTACAACAAACAGAATAGGTAGCATAACTATACTTCCAACAATAAATATTGCATGAGCAGCTACCCAAAGCTTTCCAAGCCTTCTGGTTTCTAACGATATTTTCTCTTTATTCATCTTAAGATAAAGAGAAGCAAAAGCTCTGATCATAAAATATATTCCAACAAGCAGAAAGGACTCCGGTAAAAGTTTGATAAAAGCAAGTATAAAAAATGTAGCTGTATTCTCATAGAAATCGCCCACCCAGCTGGCAACTCTGAATATAAGATCTGCCACCATATATCCGAGAAGGAAATTGTAAGCCACTGCAAACCATCTATCCTCAAGCATCATTCTATAAAGCATAAGCTCGAGCGCCACAAGAGCTATGTATTCCAAAACTCTAAATGTAAGTGCCACTCCACTTCTAGTCCCAAGGAAAAGCACCTTATCTACAGAATTTCCGAGGAGAAATGTAACAGATAAAAGTGCCAGCGCTATGATGATGATCATAAATAGCACGAATACTACATATGGAAAAATCCTTAATATTCTATAATCGAGTTTCTCTTTCATCTTCCTATAATCCCTCAGGTTTCATAATAAGCTCACCCAGTGTCATCTCAGCCCATGTATACTGAATCATATATTCTCCCAGGAAAGAGTTGACAGCCTGGCTATCTCCCTTTAGGTAATTCAAATAATCACAATCAATAAGTGAGCAGTCAACACCGTAAGCATTCCAGCCTTTTACGAGAACGTCTCCTGCACCAATCTTTGTAAGGTCATCCTTAAGACTTGAAAGAAAAACTCTAAGCTGTTTCTTAAGAGCTCTGTCCTCTTCTCGATCCTCAAAAAGAACTCCGCAAAGTTCTCCCACTGAACAAAGAGCACCACGTCTATCAACAAGATAAGCAAGAATTTCCTTACTTCTACTTCTCTTAAACTTGATAGGATGATCATCCTTATCAAACACTTCGAAGTTTCCAAAGCATTGAACTCTCAGCAAACCAGTTTTCTTTAGTTCAACCGGATTACGAAGGTTATCTAGCTCTCTTTGAAGAGCTTCCATAGTTGCAGGTTTAAGAATAAACCCACTAGCATGAAGCTGGAAAGACTGATAAGCAAACTTCTCATGACCTGTAACAAAGATAATATTTGTTAATGGTGATGCCTTCTTGATCTCCATAGAAAGCTCAAGCCCTGACATACCTGGCATTTCAATATCCAGCCATGCTACATCCGGATTTTCATCCTTGGCGTACTCAAGTGCCTCTTCAACGCTCGAGAAAGGTACATGTTCTCCATTAGGATCAATCTTGTACATCATTTCTGATATTTCTTTTGCTACATTGAACTGATCGTCTACTGAAATTGTGACCATAAACTATTCCTTTCTACTACATTAATGAAATACGTTACCACCTATATTAACACCTTCTATTCCATTTGCTTCGGCGTACCACGCCGCCTTGAAATAAAAGTTCGGAACGTTCCGTTTTCCATCCAGCACTTCCTGCGCAGCCTGATAACACGACTCCGCCGGACCCCTGGCTAGTATAACTGCAAGTATACCTGTCTCTGCTGGTTCAAACTGATATGGAGCATATACAACTCCGGCAATAGTATTTGCGAAGTTTGGACTCTCCACTCTATTCATTACAACACTTCCTACCGCTATCATTCCATTGTAGCTGACGCTTCCTGCCTCAGCCTCAATTATTCCTGCGAGAAGTGTAAGTTCATCATCATCGTATGGATACGGAGAGGAATAATAGAATTCACTACCGTCACCATCAAATATAACATTACTTGAGGCTCCATTATAACCCCTCGCACCGAGAATCTCTCTCTGAGCCGCCTCTATAGCCATGACCTCGCCTCTTAATTGTTCTGCGAAGGCTTCAGCATTTTCAGCTCTTTCCTGAGCCTCTTCCATAAGACTATTTAGTTCCTTCATCTCGGAATCTAGTTCGTCCTTCTGTTCATCATAGTTACTCAGCTGTTCTTCTCTTTCATACTTGAGTGCTTCTAGATCTTCCTTTGCACTTTCTTCTTCTTCAAGAGAAGTATCTAGAGTATCTATTCTATGCTTTATAAAATCACTATAATCAGCCATGTACTGCTCTTGATTTATAATGTCATCAAGATCATCTGCTTTTAGTAGTAAAGCAAGGGAATCTTCTGTTTCCATCGATTCGTACATGATAGCTAATGCATCCGCGACATTTTGTCTCTCCGCATCTATATCATCTTGAATCTCAATAAGGTTTCTCTCTGCCTCTTCTATCTCGCCATCTAGTTTTATAACCTCATCATTCGCTTCTTCTATCCCCAGTGCTATTCCAGCAATCTTCTGATTCACCTCTTGAATATCTTCCATCAGCTGAGCCGCTGTATTCTTGTTAGCCTCAGCGCTTTCCTCAGCGTCCTCGTAGTCCTTTCGCTTATCCTCAAAAACCTTTGCATAAGCTGGAGATACACTCGATAAAGTAAAAGCTGTCGATATAATCAGTGCTGTTATGACTCTATATATTCTGTTGTGTTTCAGCCTAATCAATCTACCATCCTCGCTATCTATCACCAAGGTTTGCCCACGCATAAGAGCTGAGATACCTGCCTACCTCTTCCTCGGAAAACTCTCCTTCCTTGGCCAGATATTTATACATATCACAGTCAATAAGTTCAGTTCTCACTCTTATAGCTCCGCGGTTTATTTCTAAGATTTCACCTATGCCATATTCCTGAAGAGTTGATCTAAGGCTTCTAATTATGACATCCAGCTGTTTCTGCTTGGATCTGTCATATTCTCCTTCTCCCTCCCATAGATTGGCATATATATTAGATCTACTAACTCCTCGTCCCTGTCTATCAACCAAGTACGCGAGCAGTTCCTTGGACTTAGAACGACTAAAGCTCATTCGATTTCCATCTATAAAGACGTCGAAATCCCCAAAGGTTCTAATTGATATGTGGGCTATTCTTTCCTCTGAAAAATCAGCACGTATCAGTTTTATCTCATTTTCAAGAGTTTCAGCATCTACCGGTTTTACTAGAAAACCATCTGCATGAACACTAAAGGCTTCAATGGCATACTTAGCATAGCCTGTATGAAATACGATATAGATATCAGGGAATAACTCACGAAGCTTCTTCGCAAGAACTATTCCATTCATATCAGGCATATTGATATCCAGGAGAGCAAGATCCGTCGTATGATCCTCTAACCATTTAAGCAATTCAGTGCCTTTTTCAAATCCAATAGCTTCTGAAACGCAAGGCATAGCCCTTAGCATTTCAACTGTATGATTTAGTATTTGATTGTCATCATCTACGCAAATTACTTTCATACTTACCTCATAATAAGCCCACTTTACGAATATACTACGCATTCTATCAAACTTTGTCCAACAAATGTCCAACAAAAAAGCGGGAATCATCTTCCCGCTAATGAATTGGTTATATAACCTTCTGTAAGGTTCGCCCAGGAATAGGAATTCATGTACTCACCTCGATACTTATTAATGATTTCAGCATCTCCATCTAAGAATCGATAGAGGTCGCAGTCTATAAGCTCAGGTCTTACACTCATACCATTTCTATCTATTTTTACGATATCGCCTATACCATATTCCTTTAATGTTTCCCTAAGACTTCTGACTATAACATCCACCTGTTTCTGCATAGTCCTGTCATATTCTCCGTCCTCCCATAAGATCTGAACAGCTTCCGCCCTGCTTACATTTTCGCCCTGCCTATCTACCAGATAAGCCAGCAGTTCCTTTGCCCTAGCTCTCTTAAAGGTAACTAGGTGACCATCTACAAAAACATCAAATTCTCCAAAGGTTCTAACCGCTATATGAGCTGACGAATGATTAACCGTCTTCTTACGTGACAGTGCATATTCAACCTCTTCTTCCAGCCTATCTCTGGTTATAGGTTTCATTAGATACCCTGAGGCATGAAGCTTAAATGCATCTAGCGCGAACTCCGAATATCCTGTGATAAAGATGATAGACGCATCAGGATATTTCTGCTTAATAAGCGCCGCTAGTGTTATTCCATTCATCTCCGGCATATCGATATCCATAAAGGCTATATCTACAGGATGATATTCCATCCACTTCAGTGCTTCAACTGCGTCAGTAAAGCCCTGCACCTCATCTATCTGAGGAAGATCTTGACACATAGTCACTGTCATATTCAGAATTAATTCTTCATCATCGATACATATTGCTCTCACTATTTATACCTCTTCTCACTATTTATCTTCTGGTATCCTAATAGTTACTGTAGTTCCTTCGTCTCGTTCACTCTCTATTTCGAATGTACCCCCGCACATTTTTTCTATACGTTCCTTAACATTACTGATACCTATATGGGTACCATCACTATCCTTAAGCGTTGTTACATCGAAGCCCTTTCCATTATCTTGAACTATAAGCACATGAACGCCATTTTCATATCTCGAAATAATCCTTACCACTCCAGACTTCCTGATTCTTATGCCGTGTCTAATAGCATTTTCAACCAGGGGCTGAATCGTAAGCGCCGGAACCTCAAAGTCCATATCATCCGTATCATATTCTATACGTAGAAATGGAAATCTTACCATTTCTATTTCAGCATAAGTTTCAGTATGCTCAAGTTCCTTTTCAAAAGGTATCAGCTCCGTCTGACTCAGTGAATCAATATTTTGTCTCAGAAAGGTTCCAAACTTTCCTGTGGTCTCAGAGGCCTTCTGTGGATCAGAGAGGCAAAGTGCCTGAATAGTGGAAAGTGTATTGTACATAAAATGCGGCTGAATCTGAGACATCATTATCTTTATTCTCTGCTGTGCCTTCAGATCCTCTTCATGCTCTCGGACAAACTGCAAGTGAAGCCAGGTATAATACATGACGCAACCTATTACCATCGATACCATCAGAAAACTGATATAGTAGTTTTTAAGAATAAAGGAATCCACAATTACCGCTACAAATATCAGAAAAGCAATCAAGATTGGTAAAAGCGTCATCATGCTATTTTCTTGTCTATATCTAATTATAGTTCTAACTACTAGCCAGACCAGAAGTATAAAACCAACTATATGACAAGTATAACCAAGAGGTCCTCTCTCAAATATATTATCAGCGGTAATTGTAAATGCTATATCTGAGAAAAATGCAGTCATGAAGATAAGAGCATTTATCACCACTAGTATCCATTGCTTATTATCCTTACTAATTACCTGCAGAAATATCGCTATAACAACAGGTCTCATTGCATATTCATATATACTAGTCACAAGTCTAGCTGCCACTAACGCGTTCTCAGTAAAATAAACACCCATCCACTGAGAAAATAGAAGCGACAAAATAATAACTGAGTTAAGAAGCATAAGATTACGTCCACGCCTAGCAATATATGGATCTACAATAAGCACTATGATTACCCAGGCTAGTAGTACAATCAGTGCCGTGTTGAACGCTATAAAGGTTTGAGTATATACTTCAGAAGACATTTCTTATAACCTCATTAATCACATCTAAAAATAACAGAATTTATTATAACACAAAGAGACTAGTATAAAAAAGACCTTAGCGATTTACATCACTAAGGTCTGATATATTTACTATATTCTGTTAATACGCAGGAACTATAATATCCACTCTATCCTCTGGAGCCAAATCTACTGTCTCTGTAACTGTCTGCGTTGGATTCTTTGGATCCTGCGTAGCTTTCTGAACTTGTCTATTTATTGAATGTTCAAAGTATGCTGTTTTTTCATTTATAACAGTAGCCTTGTCACTCCCTATTCCATAAAGACCGACAGGGGATAAATTAGGATATTTAGTGAGATCTACCTTAGCTACTGTACTTGGACGAACAGCTAACATCTCAAGAGGATCTGTACGATTATATCCAAGATTAAAACTTCCCATCTTACGGTTCTCAATCTTACAACCGTTTCCAACCACTGCATATGTTAGGACCAGTTTTCCGTAGTTTACAAGAGTACCACCACCAGTAAGGAGAAGTGGAGCATTTGAAGTATTGTAACTAGATGACCAATTGTTTGGATTGTCACCATTGCAGAAACCGTAAATCGAACCACCCTCCATAATTATAACACTACCACCGTCGCACTTAATAGTTCCTTCTCCATCACATTTCTTTGTATAAGGAGATATGCATCCGCCTTTCTTAACAATTAGCGTTCCGCCATTCTTAACTTCGATCGTACCATTATTGATAAAGTTCGTTGTTACAGATACAGTACCACCATCTATAGTAAGAGTCTCACCCTTTGGAAGAATTATACCGTCTGATTTTGCAGCCAATCCGTCATTATCTCTGAAAACACCCGGTTCAAGAGGAAGAAGTCTTCCATCTTCAACCTTCTGTGACTCGAGAGAGGTCATAAAATGTGGTGTTCCCACAAACATATGGAATATATAATGACAATCAGCTCGACCGAGGCACGAAGACTTTGAGCCTTGTGGAATTATACTATAATCCTTTTCAAGAAACATTGTTAAATAACCGTAATCTGTTTCACCATTAAGTATATTACTTCCAAATTCATCATATGCACAACCGTTTCTATAATCATCATTATAACTAACAACTCTCCACGCCTTATTGTTATAGACCAAATGATATATATCCATAGGATATTCATCTCTTACTTGTCCATGTGTAATACAATTTGTTGGTTCGCTTTCATATCCTCTTACATCCAGGTAAAAATCATTTTTATCCGGCTGATACATTAAAGCCTCTGTATTTGTAAGCTGTTTTTTAGGAAAACATATACTAACCATTGTTCTTCCATTGTCAGAGCCCCAATGAGCCGCCCTAATCCAAGGAACTCCCATTGAATCACCGTAGGTAAAGAAACGGTTTGAATTAAACTCAGCATCAGTGATACCCTTTTTACCTGTATAAGTATTTACGTAGTAAACATTTTCCTCTGCATTAAAATAGTAAGAAGGCGAATGTTCCTCTCCATCACGCTTACCATAAAATCCAGAATCTCCTGTTTCCTTCTCAGGATTTCCTTTTACCGAACCAAACTCTGATGTAAAATTATTTGCCCTTGTAGTTATCGTAGGCAAAAATACATGTTCTCTATCTGAATAAGATGAAAAAAACGGATGATAGCCACTGTAATAATTTTTTACACTCGCTAAAAGAATAGGGTGATATTGATTATCTCCCAAAGCATCTTTTATTATATCAACCCTTTTCCATTCCCAGAATGAAACCGTACCTGTCTTAGGCTTAAGGATATCTGTTTCTTCCTCCGCAGGCTGTTCTCCTGCTTCGCCGCCAGTCGTTCCACTTTCTGTAGTTCCAGTCTGTGCAGCATATACGGAAGATGCATCTGAATAACCAGATACATTCGAAAAAGCTAGTCCAAGTGCCAGAAGCAAAGCAAGGGCGGTTTTTCCTTTCTTCGTTTTTATCAAACCTTTTCTATACATATTGATTCCTCCAGGATATCCAAAACAGTAATTTCTGTATCAATTACTGAGATTTTATCACCTGATATATAACAAAAGCGCAACAAAAATTTATTTTTCAACCTTTGAAAATTCTATATGTCCATCCTTATAGAAAGTAGCAAGTCTCACTTCAGTGATGCCTAGAGATGCACTTGTAAACTTTATTTCCGCCTTGGATTCTATCTCTAAAGCATCCGTTTCGGTATTAGTTTCTACAGAAGTTCCGGCATCAAATGCAGGTTCTTCTTCAAAATCAGCATCCAACTTTGTTGCTTTTTCTGGATCTGGTTTACTAATATCTTCATCTGCAGCGTCCTCGCTCTCATTTCCTTGCTCGGAATAATATAGAACTATATCAACTCTATCACCTGTACTAAATTCATCCGTAGCTACATTTGCAGACTCTATCTCAACATTCCAATCATTTTTACCTTTTATAAAGATTAGATGACCAGACTCACTTTCTTCATCTCCAAAGTAAGACAAATCACCATTTAAAATAATAGGATAAGCTGTACCTGAACCAATTACTTCTTTACCAAATTCCAGATTAGGTTCATCTACTACACTTACCTTGAGACCATCAACTGTCTCTGAAACATATATAACATAATCCATTTTAATTAGATCAATCTTTGTTCCAGCTGCATCTACTGATTTAGCAAAAGTAACTTTTGTTACACCTGCCATCTTAGGACTGAAGATAAACTTAGCTTTCTTACCACTGTCTCTACCCTTAAGTGTAACATCTACGAAGTCTGAATCTGCAACCTCAACATTCCACTTAATCTTCTTAGTATTATCATCCCTCAGAATCATAGTGAGAGTTCTGTCCTTTTCCTCTCTATAGGCAACAGGATAATCTGTATCCTGGAAAACTCTTGTATAGGACTTATATTGAAGGATTGCTATTATTGAAACCACAAGGATTGTCACAAGAATAGCTATTCCAATAATTAGAGCTATTATCTTTTTCTTAGGATCCTGAACAGCGTAGCTATCAGAAGCAAAGACAACATTTCCTTCTTCATCCATCTTGGAGTCTATAACCTGTGGATCCTCTGCTATCACTGGTTCATCCCCTCCAGTTGCTGGATTATCTACCTGTGGATTATCTACCTGTGGATTATCTACCTGTGGATTATTTATATCATTCTGATTCTTCTTATTCTTTTTCTTACTCATTTTAGTCTTCCGTCCCTTCATTGACTAAACATAGTTTAACATTGTGATTTTAGCACAAAACGTTTTTTAGTTCAACTTAATAGGGCGGCAACCGCCGCCCCACAAATCGTTTTATATTCCTGAAAGGATCATCTGAACTGCATTTTTGTAATCACTCAGACGACTCACCTTATGAATCTCTTTTAGTTCTTTAGGTGAAAGACCAAGACCCATAGAAAAGTAGGTCCATAGCTCCTTCATCTTCATAACGACCTGTTTCTCGTTACTCATTTCTAAGACATAGTCTTCCATCAGTTCGTTTATAAAACTTGTAAATTTCTTCTTATCAAAGCTTTTTTCTACTTTAACTACCTCACCTTTAATGCTTCCGTCCTCATTAGTTAGAGCATATTCTTTAATCTGATTAGCCAGGTTTGGATTCATGACTAGGCCTCTTCCGATCATAACCTTTTCCCCAGTTGCTACACCTGCTTCCAAACTAGACGAGAATTTAGAAATAACTCTTTTATAGGCTTCAATATCCTTGATATCGCCGTTATAGCAGATGTCTCCAGTAAAGGAAGCCTCTCTTAGTTTCTTCAGGGAATCCATAAAGATATCCAGATGAACCTCCCCCGTGTAGAACTCATTTCTAAGTCTAGGGTGTATGATAAGCTCTTTGACTGGGTATTTTATGTAAACCTCGAGTATATCTTCCCATTCAGATAAGAATTCCATTCCTAGTCTGGTCTTAATCGATATATCTATAGTTTTCCCAGAGCCCAGCTTCTCTTTTCCGTCAAATATCTCATATAGGAATCTATCCAGTTTCTCGGGCTCCTCCAGAAATCCCGCTCCACGCCCTTTAGCAACAACTGTTCCTGATGGACATCCTAGATTGAGATTCACTTCCTTATATCCCAGCTCTGCCAACTGACGAGTGATTGTAAGAAAAAGCTCCGAATCATTTGTAAGAATCTGAGGCACAGTATCAAGTCCACAGTTATTCTCCGGATGAACATCCCTTAGCTCTCTTCCCTTCAGATGACTAGCAGTAAGAAAAGGGGTATAGTATCTGTCTATACCCCCATAATATTTTGCTATTGCACGTCTAAAGATATATGTAGTTATTCCTTCCATTGGAGCAAGGTATATCCTTGGCTCGCCGCCTTGCTTTTCCATCTTATTTACTTTCTTTAGTTCCTCTAATTTAATCTTCTAAATCTTCACTCAGTAATTCAATTAATTGATCGTAGCAGAATTCTACACTTTCTTCCCTTACTTCATTTCTGCCAATATCCCCAAATTGCTGAGTATATGTATGAGTCTTGCCGTTTATACAGAAGCCAAAGCAAACCATTCCGATAGGCTTATCTGCAGTACCACCAGAAGGTCCGGCTATTCCTGATATTCCAACACCAACCTCAGCACCCATAGCTGCCGCTGCTCCCGCTGCCATCTCTCCAGCAACCTGCTCGCTGACTACGCCATACTTTTCTATACTTTCTTCACTTACTCCGACATACTTTACCTTTGCCTCGTTAGCGTAAG
Source organism: uncultured Lachnospiraceae bacterium (assembly GCA_902776395.1). Lineage (GTDB taxonomy): Bacteria > Bacillota > Clostridia > Lachnospirales > Lachnospiraceae > Eubacterium_Q. The sequence continues at coordinate 22,523 of CACYQC010000021.1, read as the reverse complement.
TAACGAAGCTTACATCTAGTACACTCGAGGCATCTGGAACATTTACCAGCTTACCTGCTGCAAGGCCCGCCGTGCAGGACTCAGCAAAGGTTATGTGGTAACCCAATTCCATCAGAAGATGCACTACAACATATTCTATCCCTAACTCGATTCTTCCTTGTTCTATTATTTCCTGTTCTCTGATTTCTTTATTCATCTTTATTCTCCAACAGTCTTCTTTATCGAGCAGTCTTCGCGAGTCAATATAACCTAATCCGTAAGGGATCTATAGATTGCGACATGGTCGTAGATTGCTCTCCACGAGCTAAAGGAATTAGCCGTTACGCATATATAACGCTTGCCATTATCAGCTTCGTAGTAGCTGGCGGCACAGCAGCCAGACTGTTTAACGAATCCTGTTTTAGCAGCGATAACATCGCCGTCCATTTCTTTATCTTCTATTCTTCTAAGGAACCAGTTTGACACCGGTATTCCATCTGGCATATCAAGCTCCTCATAGGTGGTTGATGTAGTATAGGTTCTAGCTGAAAGAACGTCTCTCAGTAGATCATCCTGCACCGCAACTCCAAGCACTATTGCTATATCCTTAACGGTACAATGAAGGTCTTCATTATATACACCTACAGGATTTGTAAAATGAGCATTCTCGGAAAGTCCAAGTTCTGCTGCCTTTCTATTCATTTCTTCAACAAACTTCTCTTCAGAACCACAGCAATACTCAGCAAGTCCCATAGCCGCGTCTGCTCCAGAAGGAAGAATAGTTCCGTATAGAAGGTCTCTTACTGTAACCTCATCTCCTGGAAGGAATCCAACCGCGCTACAGTCATTATCTGACCAATAGTCTGCTATTTCCTGAGTGATAGTAAACGTATCATCAAGAGTTGTCTCATCTATAAAATCTCTAGCTGTAACTACAGTAAGTATCTTGGTCATTGAGGCAGGACTGATAACCGTTTCGTAGCCTCTCTCCGCAACTATGCTATCATTATCTACATCAACAAGTATCATATATGTACTTACTAGCTCCTGAGTCTTGACAGGATCTCCAGGAGTACTGTAATTAATAGAACCTTCAACAGAATTAAGCGTTAATGTAACGGAGTCCCAAGCACTTCCGCCTTCCTCATCCTCGGCTGCAGCGGCATTTTCCTCTGCGCTAGCCTCTATGATAGCCTGGAAAGAAGACATATCCGCCTGAGGCAGATGAATAGTGGATTCTGTAGGAGAAGGATTATATATCTTAAGCCCTGTCATCCAGGTTTCCTGCTCTACGCCTGCTGCATCACCATTGGCAACAGGCTCTTCCTCCTCAGCCTCATCAGCGGTCGCATTTGTGGAGCTAGCGATAAGATTATCTATCGGCTCCTTTTTATCCTCCGCCTTCTTACTGGTTTTATTCATAAGTCCAAAGAATATAAGGGCAAAAATAAATATAAGAGCCAGCACTACAAATACTACTAACACTCTTAAGAATATCACAAGTCCCTTTTTTGAATCTGAATGTTCACTCATATTTAAACACCTCACAAAACTGCTCACTATTTTATCATAGTATCTCGACATTTTAAATATGATTCTTGAAGATAGATAATTAATAATGTATATTTTAGCTATGGATATAAAGGCTTATATAAAATCAAAATTCCCTGAGGGATATACCCCTCTATATATAGCTAAGGACATTTTATCGGGCGTAATCGTCGCCCTTATTTCTATACCTATTTCTATGGGCTATGCTCAAATAGCAGGTCTTCCGATGATCTACGGACTCTATGGTTCACTATTCCCAATACTAATATTCGGAATTCTAACAACCTCCTACGATTTTGTCTTCGGAGTCGATGCTGCACCTGCTGCACTTACAGGTGCTTCTATTGCAGCTCTTGGTATCGCCTCCGGTTCTGAGGAAGCAGTCAGAGCGGTTCCTGTACTTACAATTCTTGTTTCCCTATGGCTGCTCCTATTCTATTTTCTAAATGCAGGTAGGGCCGTAAAGTATATCTCTGTTCCAGTTATGGGAGGTTTCATTACAGGCATTTGCCTAGAAATCATATCAATGCAGATTCCTAAGCTCTGGGGCGGTAGTCCAGGAACTGGAGAACTCCCTGAGCTTATAATTCATATGATAAAGGAGCTCTCCTCCTTTAATGCACTTTCTCTAATACTTGGGTTAATCACAATTGCTATAATCCTAGTCTTCAGAAGACTAATCCCTAAGCTTCCAATGTCTGTTATCATGCTAGTTATTGGTGGAATCCTAAATGTCAGTTTCCACTTAGAAGATCATGGAGTAAAGCTTCTTCCAGAGGCCGCATCAGGTCTCCCACTTCCAAAGCTTCTTCATATAGATTACACCATACTTCCGGAGCTAAGCTTCTCCGCGCTCACTATCGCGCTAGTTATAATGTCTGAAACTCTTCTAGCCTCTCGTTCAAATGCTATTGAAGATGGCTACGATCTAAAGCCTAAAAGAGAAGTACTTGCATACTCACTAGCTAACTTTGTGGCAGGAGTTTTCGGATGCTGCCCAGTAAATGCCAGTGTCTCCAGAACAACCATAGTTAGACAGTTTGGTGGTCGCTCTCAGATAATGAGTATCTTTGCCAGTATATCAATGATATTTATACTTATTTTCTGTACCAACTTTATCCCACTACTACCTGTTCCTATACTGACTGCGATTATTATTTCTGCACTCATATCCGCCTGTGAATTTGAGCTCGCTCATAGATTAAAAAATAGCAGCCGGTCAGACTTTATTATTTTCATGTCTGCCTGTGTGGGCGTACTTCTATTTGGCACAGTATATGGAGTTGTGATAGGTGTTCTGCTCTCCTTCTTCGCAGTGATAAGGGAGGCTGTAAATCCACCTCGAACATTTGTAGGTGTTAGACCTGGACACGAGGGAATATATTCTCTGAAGGCACATAAGGATGCAAGACCTATACAGGGAACTGTTATTTATAGATTCGGCGGCAATCTATTCTTTGCAAATATAGATACCTTCGTAAATGATATTGAGAAAGTAATAGATGAACATACCAGAGTTGTTATCATTTATGCGAGCGGAATAAATAATGTAGATATAACCGCAACAGATAGAGTTATGGCTCTATATAAGAATCTACGGAAGAGAGATATACTCTTCTACATCGCTGAGAATGATGGAATCGTAAATGGTGAGCTGAGGAGATATGGTGCCGGCGAGCTGATTGATGAGGGTGTGGTACAAAATGATATCGAGAAGATATTTGATATGATCAAACTTAAAAACCCATATCCTCTTGCAGAGGAGAATCCATATTTTCAAAATATAGAAAAAGAATCTTAGAATATCAGTATCATAAAAAAGGATTACAAAATGAAAATAGACATACTATGTGTAGGTAAGATAAAAGAAAAATTCTATAGAGAGGCTCTGGCCGAGTATTCCAAGAGACTCAGCCGCTACTGCACACTGAATATTATAGAAGTTGCTGATGAGAAGACTCCGGATAATGCAAGTGAAACCGTGGTGGAACAGATACTTGCCAAAGAAGCTGAAAGACTCAGCAAATATATACCGGAAAGTACCGGAGTAGGAACAGATACCTACGTAATAACTCTTGAAATAAAAGGAAAAAGGCTCACCAGCGAAGCGCTGGCAAGCCATATAGAGTCCCTAGGAATCGATGGGATAAGTCATTTAATTTTTATAATAGGCGGTTCGCTAGGTTTACATAATTCCATTACGTCCAGATCAAACTTTAAACTAAGCTTCTCTGATATGACATTTCCACATCAGCTGATGCGGGTTATTCTGTCGGAGCAGATCTACCGCTCCTACAGAATCATTAATAACGAACCTTACCATAAATAATTCCTATCTTCTAAGGTTAGGATTCTTCTTTACTTCGTCTCCACGTTTAAAGGAATCCTTCTTATTCACGGCTACCTTCTTTGCTTTCTCAGCTCTCAAACGACCAAAATACGACATAGTGAAGCTTTTCTCCTCATTTGTTAGATCCAGATTTTTGATATTTGTTACAAGCTGTCTTACCTGAGCAGTTATATCTTCAGCCTTGATTGGTCTTCCCTCTGGTCCATCTGCAAGTCTTCTCTTATTTGTTCTCTGAACCTTTTCTGCTACTTCCTTCAGGCTGTTTATCTTTCTGATAACATCCTCCATATAAGTATCAGTATTAATAGCCGCTACATCACGAAGCTTTGCTGCAAGTATAAGCTTATCATTTTCCTTATTTCTTCCAAATCGATAATTTTCATCAAACTGAGGAGGATTTGCATGATTTGGATCTAATTTATCTGCAAGCAGTCCTGCTGCAATTACATCTACACCAAGGAAGTTAGCCTGCCAATCAGCAGCATTAACAGTACGCTCTATCATACTATCAAAGTTTTGTGCCTTTAGTCCCCTCTGCTGTTCAATTATAGAACGTGTAGCATTTCCCCAGGTTGGATAATAATTTAAGAAGCTACCAACTTCTCCTCTATTATTTTCATTATTATCATCTTTCCATTCCAGTCCACCAGCAAAGACTTTTAATCCTTTAGCGATAGTAGTTCTTCTTGGCTCCCCAAATGGATGGATCTGTCTCTCAGTTTTCTCTACATAAAGATCTGCAGAAGTTTCTATATTCTTTATTGAAGTAACCACCTGCGCTGGAGTAGCGTTTTCATCGAGCTCCGTCAGTGCTACGAGTGCACTCTTTAGTTCCTCAAACTGCCAGGAATTACCAGACTTATTAGCATTCATATCCTTTAGACTCTGTCTAGCCTTTTCCTTAGCCAGTTCAAGAGCTTCTAACATGTAGCCTGCCTGCTTCATATCATTTTCTGCTTTTTCTGTTCCGAATCTTTCTTTATCCAGTTTTGTAAATGCAGGCTGCGCCAGGTCAGCAAATGTAGTTGTATCTCTATCTTTATTGCCAAACATTGGTATATACTCAGCAATATACTCTAGCTTAAAGCCAATATCCTNNATCAATTGCATTCTTAATACGGCGCTGTTCGCTAGTCAAATTAGGTCCATTTAATTTTGCAAGATATGTGCTTGCCGCATTATGAACACCAGTAATAGCACGACTAAACGCGTTTCCTGTAGAATTTGGATTTATATTCTTTAGTGCTTCAAGATTTTGAATAAGATTATTATAATCGTTATCTTGAGTTCTTCTTGAATTATATCTTGAATCCTCTAATTTTAGTTTATTCAGATTATTTGCTGCGGATTCAGATATTTCAGTAAGCTTATTAAAAATAGTTACAAATCTATGATATTTTGCCTTGTTATCATAATATAAACGTTCTTTTTCTTCATTTGAAAGAACAAGAGCTATTCTATCATTCTCTTCACTATTATCAATTACTAGACGAATATCTTGCAACTCAGGATCTATCTGTTCTCTCTTATCAAAGGTTTTGAAGATAGAACCATTATCAGGATCCTCGAACTTAGTCTTAAGATTATCATGACTTACGATATAAGGACGATGCTTAGGAACCCTTTTAGGAGCAATCAGAATCAAGCTATCCAGGGTTTCCAGTTTCTTGACAAGGTCCGGTCTCGCAGCCATAACAAGTCTTGCAGCCATTTTTCTGATAATACTATCTTTATTCTGGCCACCCAGTACTCCGAATTCTCCTTCTCGGATAGCCTCTTCGAAGCTCTCCCCTAGTCCAGGTTGGTTCTTACTCATTTCCTCAAGAAGCTGATCTAAGACAGCACTCTTTTCAGCAATAATGTCATCGTACATTCTATGTGCATCTTCTGGATCCATATCGTCTGTTATTTGCCAGAATTCAGAAAGTACATCTCCACTATACCTACTCTCGTCCTCGAATAGTGCAATCATACGAGACACTCTGTCATGACCATTCATTTTTGTGAGATCTAAAGCTTCTTTATAATCTTTCCTCTCGAACCGTAATCTCGCAGCTAATTTGTTATACTTATCCATATACTGATTCAAATGAAGTCTTTCTTTTACTTTCTTTGGACATTTTTCAAGGAATAAAGATGCTTCTTCAATTAATTCGATTTTATTTTCTGGAGTAGGATCCTTTAGGGCATTCTCTAATATCTTAGATAATTCATTATATCCATATAGAACTCTTTCTTTATTTGAATTAAATCTACTTTCTCCAAGTTCTCTATCAAATTGATTTTTAGCAAATGCCTCGAGCGGTATGCTTTCAATCTCCTTAGATATTATACGAATACTAGCTACCACCTGAGCAAATTCATTTCCCAGCCCCTTGTTCAGTACTTTATTTTCAGTATCCAGCATTAGGTTTATTTCTTTATCTGATAATGTACCCTCTGCTGTAGCTAGAAATCTATCTGCAATATCTTTATTTGCCTGACTTTTCTTTGCTGCGGCATTTAACTTATTAATTCCACGTAGATACTCTGTGTTAGCACGAATCTGCTGCTGTAACTGGTTAGGCTCATTTAAAGCTTTGCCGGTTTTCTCTGCAGCTCTTAGATTCATTTCAGAAACTATTTTTTCTAGAGAATTCTTCTTTATAGCATATATCGCCTGCTTTACATCAGCTTTATCATTTAATTCATTTGTATCATTAATATCTGTTCCTAAATGAGGTTCTTTTATAAGCTTTTCTAGGAAAGACTCTCCGTATTCACCTTCACAGCTCATAAGGAGTAGATTCATCTGATTCTTAACAGAGCTAAGCTTGCTAAGCTTTGAGCAAATAGAACCCATATCTCCTACTTCTTTACTCTTCTCTTCAAAGAAGCTGTTCAGATCATTCAGAAGAAGCTTCGCCTCATCCATTTTTTCTGGCTTAATTTCGCTGTCAATCTTGACAGTATGATTAGGACCAGTCTTTACACAATTCTTGGAAGCATAGTAATCAACATAATTACCTCCCAACTTGTTGGTATTATCCTCTGATAGGAACTTAGAAATAGCCTGCATAGCAGGATTTGTATCATATTCATTTGGGAAGAATGTCTTATTTATCTTATCAATCCACTTTAATTGATAAGCTATAACTGCTGGTTCATAACCCCAAACTGTTGGATAATAATCAATCTGAACTCCCTTTCCAGGAAAATCCTTTGCCTTATTTATATCTTCTAATTCTTTCTGACGACGAGTTATTTCCTGCTCATCCAGCTTTGTTTCAGGCTGATTCTTTGGAGCATCCTGCATATTCTCTGCCGCAAAGACTTCCTCCGCCTTTGTATTCGTTTCAAGCTTGTCGAGAAGTAGTTCTACATTTTTGGCTTTACCCTTGTAAAACGTAATTGTAGCATCACGACAGAAGTATAAATAATCCTTAACTTTTGGACTTGACTCAGTAAACTTAGCATCAAGAATCTTTGGATCCTTAGTTGGCATGCTAGTAAGTAGATTAAGGGCACGTCTATATTTTTTAGACCTTGAAGCCTCCTTAAGAGGATTACCATTTGCCCTCTCACTTGAAAACTCTTTCAGTGTCTCTGCAAACATTGAAATTACTGTTGGATCATACGTATCATTTTCACCATGTCCCATAGCATATACTCTGAAGGTCCATTTCATTCCAAAGGTCTGCTTATTATTTCTAGCAAGGAGCGGAATAGAATCACTCATTCCGTATAAGAGTTTAAGACAGTCAGCTATATCCTTTTCTGACTTTGGATATCCTGAAAGCTTGTATACACTTGATTTGATTTCCTTCGTAATAGCATTTTCAGGCGCATTTATAATCTTCTTAAAATCTTCGTATTTCTTTTCCAGATCAGATAAATGCTTTACCCATTCAGGGTGATTATTAGACACTTCCACCATATGGGAATAAAGCTGGCGAAGTCCTTCGTATGTCTTCTGAATACGATAAGCTACTACAGCACCTGGCTTATTATAGAGATATTCATTTCCTTCAGCATCATGCTTTTCATTCTCAGGAATATTCAGAAAATTAGAAGCCTCCATGTACTCATAAACAATATTATGATTAATTCTTGCTCTATGATGCTCATCATAAGCGCGGTTTATTTCATCCTCAGTAAGCTTGCTATAGTCTGGCGCTACAAAGTTCTTACCTAAGAGCTCCTCTCGACTCTTAAGAAGGAGTTCAGTTTCCTTCGGATCTCTAGTAGCTCTTCTCTTCTTTAGAACTTCTATATCAACCTTATTTGGCATATATGCATACTCATTAATAAGGACATTTCCATCCGGAGATAGAGGATTTCTCTTCAGTCTGTCATATGCACTATCATCTACTCCGCCCACCATCTTAAGGCGGAAACCATTCTTCTCCATTTTGGTCTTATCGGTATTATACTCATCGAGAAGAAGCTTAGGTGGAAGCTTATAGGTACCATCCTCATTCACACCCAAATAATGACTTGGAGCGTTAATGATAGAATTATCATCTCCAAGCTCTATTTTAGAGAGCCAATTAAGTCTGAAATCTCTTGGCTGCTTATCATATGCACTACGACCTGTAATTGTATCCTTTATTATAGCCTGAAGACCAAACTCTTTAGTTTTATGGCTTCCAGAATCAACGCATTTAATTATGCCGTACTCATCAATATCTATAATCGTGTAATAATGAGATCCATTTGTAAAACCAAGTGGGGCTCTCTCAATATTAAGTACCTGTCTGATTTTTTTTGCAGCAGCACGTGCGGCGCCTGCGGCATAAGCATCAATATTTATCTTAACCTCAGGTCCATGATACTCATCTGTTCTAACTGGAATTGATATCTCAAAGGTTCTAAGCATTCTATTAGGTGCAAAAGCAAGTAACTTATCGCCCATTTCGGCGATATCTCTTCCCTGATCATACTTAACACTTTCATCAACCCTCTCATCTTTTCGTGTATCAGCATCATAGTCTGGTACAAAGCCACGGATATCTTCCTGATCTACATCTATCCCTTCATTATGAAGCATAATCTGCATAGATACAGACCAGCATCCATTTTTAGAGGTCTGGGTCTTTGGAAGATAACGCTTAACTCTTATATCTAGGTTCTTATGTCTAGTAATATTCTTGTTAGTTTCTAGAGTATTACTCGCGCTGATTTTCTTAGATAATTCTATCGAATGAATTCTTTTAAGAATAACTGCCTTACAATTAATAGGGAGTGTCTCCTGGTTCAAATAATAATACTCCCTTAGTTCATCTACATTACCGCAGTTTCTTATCTCCTGAGGAAGACTTCTGAATTCATTTGAATACTCCCAGCCTCTAGCATGTTGATCAGTTTTAAGTATCTCCATGAAATACTCATTACGTTTTTCATCTGTATCTAGTATAGCGAATCTATTTAGTACATTTTCAGGACTCATACTTTCCGATAGGAGACCTGTCTTACTAATTTCATTTACAATATCCAGGAAGTCGCCAGCAAAGAGCTTAATGGAGATAGGATCCCCCTTTTTGTAGTTCTTTACATTCGCTAAATACTCCTTCTTCTCAGTCTCCTCCTTCTGGATTAGCTCATCTCTTGCTTTTTCATTATTTCCTTTAATTGGCATAGTGATACCTCCAATATTTCTTTAACATTACAACACTAATAATATTACAGAACGCGCAACAAAAGTGCAACAAATGTGAGTAAATGGGGACGGTTCTGTTTTACTCATTTTACCGGCTGGTAAAACGAGTAAAACAGAACCGTCCCCATTTACTCACTAACTATTTGCATAGTCCTTTTTTACTCAATTATTCTATTCTCTACCGTCCCAACAGTAAGTACAGAGGTTTTCTCTATCTATACCTGTTGCGGCGATCATATCATCCAAACGGTTGAACTTAAGAGATGTAAAGTTCAGCTTCTGTCTAATCTTCTCAAGCATCTTGTGATATCTATCTGAATCAGGATTTGCATAGTCATCAAGAATTGTTCTATCAACCTGCTCTCCTTCTTCCTCAGCAATAACACGTCTCGCGATGAGCTCCATCTCACTATTTGATCTGGAGAAGTTTATATACTTACATCCAAACAGAAGTGGTGGGCAGGCAGGTCTGATATGAACCTCCTTAGCTCCACTATCATACAGGAACTCTGTGGTCTCACGAAGCTGTGTACCACGTACGATAGAATCATCTATAAGCAGAAGCTTCTTACCATCTATCAGTTCATGAACTGGAATCAGCTTCATCTTTGCGATGAGATTCCTCTTATTCTGATGTGTTGGCATGAAGGAACGAGGCCAGGTAGGTGTATACTTTACAAATGGTCTGGAGAATGGAACTCCTGACTCATTAGCATATCCCATAGCATGTGCTGTACCAGAATCAGGTACACCTGCAACTGCATCTATATCTGCCTTTGTATATCCATCACGTCTAGCGAGTGCTTCACCGCACTTATATCTCATTTCCTCTACAGATACTCCCTCATAACGAGAGGATGGATATCCGTAGTATACCCAAAGGAAGGTACATATACGAAGCTTCTCTCCTGGCTTAACCATTACTGTTACAGCCTCTGGAGTCATAACGTCTATCTCTCCAGGTCCGAGCTCCTTGAAATCCTTATATCCAAGATTCAGATATGAGAAGGATTCAAATGCCGCACAGAAGCCTTCGTCTTCTTTATATCCAATAACAATAGGTGTACGACCATACTTATCTCTTGCGAGATAAACAGCATCCTGTGTAAGTAGGAGCATTGTCATAGAACCATCTATAACATCCTGAGCATATTTGATACCTTCGATCAAGTTATCCTTCTGGTTTATCAGCGCTGCAGTAAGCTCCGTCTTGTTAACCTCACCACTACTCATCATCTGGAAATGTGATCCGCCGTTCTTAAATACCTCAGCAATAAGCTCATCAGAATTATTTATCTTTCCAACGCAGGCAAGTGCATAGGTTCCATGATGTGAACGAACAAGAAGGGGCTGTGGATCATAGTCTGATATACATCCTATACCCAGGTTACCTTCCATCTCATGAACGTCCTTACCAAACTTACTTCTGAATGGAGCATTTTCAATATTGTGAATAGCTCTGTTAAAGCCTTCTCTTCCATGAACAACCATTCCTGCACGTCTGGTACCCAGATGTGAATGATAATCAGTTCCATAGAACAGATCAAAAACTGAATCTCCTTTTAATGCTGTCGCAAAAAATCCACCCATTTTTAGAATCTCCTACTTGTTATTATCATAATATTTCTCTAGTTCAGCTATTTTACGAAAAAACAAAAATATAGTAACACAAATTATTTTAATAATAAAGTATAAATGAAAGACATTTTTATCACTATATTTGGTTACTTTTACTGTATGAAACCTTCGCTTAAAATAATAAAGAAAACCCTGTCAGGAATCCTTCTCCTGACAGGGTCAAACTTTCAATTATTTACCTGCAGCTACTACAGCCTCTGCAAGTGCTTCAATATTTGGAATATCCGAATCCTTCATAGTACTCTTAATAGTAACTACTGGCTCCAGAACCTCTACATTCTTCCAGCCCTCTGCTATACCCTTTACAGTTCTAGCAGCACTTGGTGCCCAAGAACCATTCTCAAGTATGAAGAGCTTACGGTTCTGATAGGTCTTCACTGTGAGGTGATTCAGGAAGTCATGCATAGGAAGGAATACTCCTGCATCGTAGCTGGCAGCACAGATAACCATACGGTCATATCTAAATGCATCTTCAACGCACTCTGCCATATCCTCTCTACAGATATCTGAGATAGCCACCTTCTCTCCTCTTGCCTCCAGCATCTCAGCCAGCTTCTTAGCCGCCTTTGCTGTATTTCCATGTATAGAAGCATAAGCCACGAATACTCCATGTGTCTCAGGCTCATAGCTGCTCCATGTATTATATGTATCGATATAATAACCGATTTCATCTCCCGGCATAGGAAGTACTGGTCCGTGAAGTGGAAGTATCTTCTGTATATCAAGTCCAGCAGCCTTCTTCAGAAGTGTCTGAACCATTGAACCATACTTTCCAACTATACCGAAGTAGTATCTTCTAGCTTCGCAAGCCCATCCCTCAGGATCATCGAAGTCCAGTGCTCCGAACTTACCAAATGCATCTGCTGAGAAGAGGATATTCTCGCTCTGCTCATAAGTCATCATAACCTCAGGCCAATGAATCATTGGTGCCATAATAAACTGAAGAGTATGTGTTCCAAGAGAGATAGTATCCCCCTCTTTAACCTCTATTGCTCTTTCTCCAAGATCGAGTCCCTCGAAGAACTGTCCCATCAGCTGGAAAGCTTTAGTTGTAGCTACAACCTTTGCCTCTGGAAATGTATCTACAATAACTCCAAAGCTTCCTGAATGATCTGGTTCCATATGCTGAATAACAATATAATCCAGCTTTCTATCTCCCAGAGCTTCCTTTACATTTGCTATCCACTCGTCTGTCTTAGTTGCATCAACGCTATCCATAAGCGCTGTCTTCTCATCTAAAATAACGTATGAATTGTATGACATTCCTTCTGGTACATCATACTGACTCTCGAAAAGATCTATATCATGATCATCTACACCTACATACTTTATTGCATCTGAAACACTTGTAACCATTTTGTCCTCCTAATGTATAATGTTTTAGTCTCAAAACGAGACCCTATTATTTTAACACATTATACGATTAATGAATACCCATTCCCTTCACTTCCGGCTTCTGCATATTTTTGCTGGACTGTTGCATCTCCTTAGCCACTTCCTTCTTAAGCTCGTTATATTTTGCCATTGACTGAGTTGCTCCAGGAGTTTTGACTCCACGTGAGATCTGATCTTTGATAGCGTCATCACTCATACCCTGAAAATGCTTTTGGTCCGCATCGGCAGCAACTAAAAATGCTCTCGTATCAACCATTTTATTCATCACTTCCGGTCCAAGGAAGCCTGCCTCTGGGTTATTCTTAAACTTAGTATAATCATTATAAACTGTCTCAAGAACTGGCTTCGTTACACTTCTAAAGCTTGGTTCACTTCTCATTCTTCTGCTAAATTCTTCAGCATTCTGGTTATTTGGAAGAGAACCATTTCTCTTAATTATCTCCGCTGTTATAGTATCAGCAAGCAGCTCTGTTAATTGATTCTCCAGATTATTTCTTTCCTTCTCTGGAGTTTTAGGATCTGCCAGTTTACCGATCATTTCCTCATTTGTAAGGAAATCCTTTAGCTCTTTCTTACATGCTCCGAGGCTCTTACCATTTTCCGGCTTTTTATCGCCGAAGTCAACCTCTTCGCCTGTCTCACTAATCCATCCCTCTCTGATACTATTATTATTCAGGAAAGTCTCATAATCGACAAGTTCTACTCCCTCAGGAACATCTCCAGCCCCTCTCATTCTTTGCAGTTCATTATTATAGAGGAGGTCCCACTCTTCCTTAGATAGTTCGCCTTCTTCAAGAAGCTCCATATCCTTCTGCTTAAGCTTCCATTTCTTGAAGCTATCAAGAGACTGAAGGTGATCCTCCTTAACTGATTTATTAATCCTTTGATTTATAAGACTCGCATCCTTTTCAAAGGATTCTGGATTATTAGTATCTATAAACTTAGAAGGAATAGTTGGCTGAACTCTATTATTCTTTTGAATATCTTTCAGATTCTTTACTCTTTCCTTCAAATAGTTTTCTGTTATTTTGCCGTTTGTATAATCCTCTATCTCATTATTAATCATCTGATTGATTTCTTCATACAACTCTCGAGTCAGAGTTCTTCTCTCCTCCACAGATTTTGCATCCTTCTTTGAAGAAATACTTTTTAATCTATTCTGATAATTATTAATGACTTTATTCTGTTTCTTTGCTCTATTTTTCGCTTCACTAAACAGCTCATTTTTTTCCGAAACATAATCCTTCTTCCACTTTTTATACTGCTGAGCAGGAGTGGAACTCATACCACTGTGATTGATATTCAGTTTCTTCTCAGCCCCCAGAGCCAGCTGTTCTAACTGTTTATATTCAGGCTTCATCGAATCCTCAGGATGTGCCATCAAATATTCAAACATAGCTGTTTCTATAACCCTAAGAGGGTGCTTCTCACCTACTTTAATATCGTCCTCAGGCTCAACATTATCTGCTCTGAAACTGGCAAGTTCAGCAGCACATTTATTATAGTTTTCTATAATCTTCGCATATTGATTCTTTTCATTAAGAGTAGATGAATATGATGTTCTAGGTATCTCTATTCCATAGCTATCGGTATAAGGCATAGGAAGGTGCTTCTTGTCAATATTTCCACCCTCGAGAAATGCCTGTTTTAGACCAGTCATAGCCATTTCGGTTAAAGCAGGATCCTTCTCAGGATTACTTAGGACATCATTTAGGCACCTCTGGGCCTGATCTTCAAGTATTACTCTATTCGCAACAAGTTCACGGGTGTGGAGTTTTATTCTTTGAATATTAAGTATGTTATCCTGATTCTGCATAACATAGCTCATGCCATCCATTACTCTATCAAGAATAAAACCTGCATCTCCACCCACCAGCTCTTTCTCTACATTTACTACATCATCTTCTATATTTTTTCCACGTCTTATAAGCGCTTCGTAAGAAGACAGGAAAGATTCCTTTCCTTCCATCTGTGCAATTTTTGGAAATGCTTTCTCCGCAACTGTTTTATCAAGGTAATCCATTGTATATTTGGCAGGAGAATCCATAAACTGTTCCACGGTAATTCCCATCTTTTCGCAGAAACAGGTTAACTGATAGAGACCATTCACTCTACTATCAGTCACATAGTCAAGTGAGAATTCCGCAGGGATGGCACCATTACGAATCGTAGCAACATTACCAGGGGCAAGAGTCTGATCCGGAAAACTCTCCTTTGTAAGCTTAAACAACTCACGCATCTGATTATGTTTTATATCATACTTTTCTTTAGCCTGCCTTATTTGATCAATATTTCCAGTTTTAAGAGCATCTGACAGTTCAACCTGCGCATTCAGAAGTGTTTCATGAGCATATATCTTACCTCCTTGCTCAATAGCAGAATTCTTATTAACAACACCGTACTCCTTCATTTTGTTAGTAATGTTAATAATAGCCTGTTTATCAGCCTCGTCTATTGTAGGCTTCACGTCTATAAAACTCTTAACTACTTCTGGTTTAGTAACTATACTATATTCCGTATCATCTAAACTTACACGGTTTTCAAAATAACTATCTAATTCGCCGAATTTTCCCCCCTCTAGCTCGGTTATGCTTAAAAGGGCTTTATTAGTGGTTATAGCAGCTCCCTTATCACGAAAATCAAAACTACTAATATAATCATGGGCGTCATCCTTACGTCTAGACAGATACATATTAACTTCGTCCAGTAGCTTCTTATCCTCGTCAGACTGGACTTTAGATTTTAATGTATCAATCTGCTGCTGATATGGAAAATCAACATTCTCTTCAAGTGGTTTTTGAAGTGGAGTTTTAATGTTATTTATTTCATCAAGTATTTTTCCGTCAGCTAGAAGTTCAAGATTCTTCTCGATTTCCTCAAACACAATAGAAAAATAAGTATCTCTGACTTCAGGATCAGACGAAGAATAGATAGTCGCACTACCTATTCCCCCAAGTGGCTTTGCTGTCCACTCATGTTCTTTCCTAATATCTTCGTAAAGTTTATTTATTCTATCAGCTGTTTCCTTATCCACATGCTGAGAAAGTATTCGGGTTATCCTTTTAAGCTTGTATTCAGCATCTACTTTTTCTCTCTGAATACGTAGACTCTCATCTGCTTCATGCGGATACATACCTTTTCCTTCTTTTGCCGAAAGGGTTCTAAATTCAGCAAATCTATTACTTTGAAAAGAGAATACTTCTTTTATCTTTTGTAAATCTTCCTGTGCTTTTTTTATCTCTTCTGGTGTCATAATGTGACCCTCCTTAACATAGCTTACCATTATTAACTATTGTTAAACCAATTATAAAACATACTAGATAACAAAAGCGCAACATATGATTTAGCTATCTTTTAGCTTTTTAGTTATTTTATCTCAATTACCTTATAGTCCTTATCCTCTACTGCCTTAGTGAGAACTCCCTCATCAACCTCAGCTTCTAGCTTAACAACAGCTGTACCTTTCTTGTGGCTAGCCTTCGCACTCTTTACTCCCTCTATAGCTTCAAGTGCCTTCTGAACTGTAGCCTCGCAGTGTTCACACATCATTCCTTCAATAACTATAGTTTTCTTCATGGTGTCACCTCCTTCTTCTGTCATAATCCTTTCTTTTATTTCATTTATAACACTATCAAAATTCCTGCTAAATTCTTTTGATCCTAGTTTAGCTGGTACTCTATCTCTCTTGGTACTACGCAGCTTAACTGTATTCAGTCTCAGTGCATTCATACACACAAAGAAGCTTGAAAGCGCCATAGCAGCCGCTCCATACATCGGCTTCATAGCTATACCGTAGAGTCCCATTGCTAGAGGTATACATAGAGCATTATAGAAAAATGCCCAGAATAAGTTCTCATGTATATTCCTAATAGTTGCTCTGCTCATTCTGATTGCAGCAGCAACATCTCTTATGCTGCTTTTCATTAGAACTACATCCGCCGCATCTACAGCAACATCTGTTCCAGCTCCAATAGCAAGTCCTGTATCCGCACTGGTTAGAGCTACTGCATCGTTGATACCATCTCCTACCATCGCAACCTTACATTTCTTAGACTGTCGCTTTTTTTTCTTACGATTGGCTGGTTCACGCTCTTTGGTTAACATAATTTCTTTAAGAGAATTAATCACATCACTCTTCTCAGAAGGCATAACGCCTGCAATCACACTATTTACCTTAATCTTTTCAGCTATAGCTTCTGCAGTAGCCTGGTTATCACCAGTTAACATAACTGTTTTGATTCCCATCCCGGCTAGCTCGCTTATAGCTTCTACGCTATCTTCCTTTATCTGATCTGCGACAGCTATTATACCCAGCACTTTATTTTCACAAACAAATATAAGGGGTGTCTTGCCCTGTGAAGCTAACTCTGCTATCTGCTTACTTAGCTTTTGCTGTTCCTCTAACATTGTATCTTTTTTCTTTGAATCAGGAGTTATGTTAACCGATAGAACACTTTCAATATATTTACTATTACCAGCATATAGCTTCTTTCCCTCTAAGTCTCTAGCGGTTACACCTGAACCTGCTACCACCTCGAAATCTTCTATATCAAGAGATATTAGCTCTGGTTTACATAATTTATCTATGTACGTAACCACCGCCCTAGCTAGTGGATGCTCTGAATACTTCTCCAAACCATATGCCGTCTTCAGGAGCTCGTACTCCTTAACCCCATCAAAAGGCAGAATATCCGTAACTTCAGGCTCTCCCTTTGTTATAGTTCCTGTCTTATCGAGTACAACGATTCCTACTCTTCCAGCCCCCTCTAGAGCCTCAGCTGTTTTATAAAGTATTCCATGCTTAGCACCCATTCCATTTCCGACCATAATTGCAACTGGAGTTGCAAGTCCTAGCGCACAAGGACAACTAATAACAAGCACAGATATAGCTCTCGCTATAGCAAAGCTTATAGTCTCTCCTACTATCATCCAGCCCACAAATGTTATTATCGCAAGCACTATTACTGTAGGCACAAAAACCGCTGATACCTTATCTGCTATTCTGGCAAGCGGAGCCTTAGTAGCCGCCGCATCACCTACCATCTGTATTATCTGAGAAAGGGTTGTATCCTCACCTACTCTAAGAGCTCTACATTTTAGGAAACCATTTGTATTTATTGTACCGGCGGAAACTGTGTCTCCCTCCTGCTTATCTACAGGAACACTCTCTCCCGTTAGGGCAGCTTCATTTATAGCCGAGCTTCCCTCTACTATCTCACCATCAACTGGCACTATATCTCCTGCACGAAGTATATAGATATCCCCAACCTTTACTTCGTCTATATCTACAGTAACCTCTTCCAGCTTGTTACTAGTCTTATTCTCCTTGCGAGTTTCTTCCTCATCCACTTCTATTCTTCGTAGCACGGTCGCTTTCTTCGGAGCTAGGGACAAAAGACTCTTCAGTGCATCTGTTGTTCTACCCTTAGACCTTGCCTCAAGAAGTTTACCAACTGTTATAAGTGTAGGAATCATAGCCGCCGACTCAAAATAGAGATTCATAGCATATTTCATAACAGTATCCATATCTCCATCAGAGGAAGCCCTAAACATAATCACTAGTTCCGCTAAACTATATCCAAAGGAAGCCGCACTTCCCAAAGCAACAAGTGTGTCCATATTAGGAGCGCCAGAAAACAGCGACCTAAAACCACTTATGAAGAATTTCTTATTAATGATCATTACTATTAGAGCCAGCACCATTTCAAAGAGCGCTAGCTTTATATGATCTTCTAGGAACGGAAAAAGGATAGGCCATCCCCACATCATATGTCCCATAGAGAAGTACATCAGAATAAGAAGTACAATAAGTGAACTAATAAGTCTTCTTCTTAATCTTGGAGTTTCTTTATCCTCCAGAAGATCCTCTAGAGCATCTATATCAGAAGTCATATCTGCACCAAAAAGAGACGCGCCGTAGCCCGCCTTCTCAACCGCTTCAATTATATCTTTGTCACTTGCAGTTCCCTCAACCCCCATAGAGTTTGTGAGTAGACTTACTGCACAGCTCTCTACCCCATCAACAGCACTAACAGCCTTCTCGACCCTTGCCTGACAGGCAGCACAGCTCATTCCTGTAACTTCGAATTTTTTCATATTATTCCTCGGTTAATTCTATCTAACTCAGTATAAGCTCAAAACAAAAAAGTGTCAACCGCGTGAGCAGTTGACACTTGGGAGTGGTATTTATATCAGTACATTCAAAATGCCTCTCAGCACCTTCATCTCTATATGCTTCTCATCGCCCAGGTACTCACCATCCCCGTGAAGCACCATTGGTCTATCAGCATCGAATACCAGATACTCAACATCCTGAAGCATGAAGCCCTTTTTACCTACGTGCTTTGACTTCATAAGCACTGGAAGCATCAAAAATGTTCTCCACTTTGGTATTCCTGAAACAGCACATATAGAAAGTAGTCCGTCGTCGTACTTTGCCATTGGATTCATAGGAACTCCACCACCCTCAGCAGGGAAGTTCATCGCTGCAAGGAATATCAGATCCTTGAAGCTAAGTGACTGCTCGGAATCCTTTCCGTTGCTCAGCTTCATCCATACCTTAACCTTATAGGTTTCCATGCTGAACAAGGTACTAATAGTTAGTAGTATATAAGCCACATGTCCTATACGGAATCTGTTAAGTATATTCTTAGTCTTAGATGATAGCATCTTCTTACAAACGATAGCATCCAGACCGATTCCGGAGCTTATACCAAAGATTCTCTTATATCCATTCTCTGTGGTAACTTCGCCCAGATCGATATCCACGCCTCTAGTCGCAGAAAGCATCATATCAAGAGCCGCATCGGTATCCTTAGGAATACCCATACCCCTGGCGAAATCATTTCCAGAACCCGTAGGAATAAGTCCAAAACGAATTCTGCTAAAATCTGTTATTCCATTAAGAACTTCATTTATGGTTCCATCTCCACCTACTACCACAAGACGAATATCTTCTTCCTCAAGCTCTGATATTCTCTTAGCGAGTTCAGTAGCATGTCCCGTATATTTTGTTACATATGCTTTGTAGTTTATCCCCTTCTGCTTCAGAAGGAAATGTACTCTGTCCCAGGTTTTCTTAGCCTTACCGCTACCACCTGTATAATTTACTATAAAGTAATACATAAAGTACCCCTTAGTTATATTTTACTACCCCAAAAATCTATATTAAGTAATCGAGAAATCTATGCATAATAATCAAGATTATATAGCTTTCTAAGATGCATCAGATACTCTGAGATATTATTAAATGCAACCTCAAGTCCCTCTGATACAAACAGTTCAGGAAGGTCTCCCTCTGCATAAAACTCTGGGAAAATATTTGTCAGATCAACAAGTGCTGTAGTTGATTCATTGCTGTCAAAATCCTTAAGTGCAGCATCGAATCTCTGAACCAGTTTATAGTAATCAGAATGTCTAACAGCTCTATTTCCCTTAATAATCTTGTGATAATACTTTACGCCTTCTGTATATCCCTTTTTCTCGGAATACATTTCCACCGCACGATTTAAATCAAATAATTCTGTATTTTCTGCCATGTCTCAACTCTCCTGTTAATTAATGATAATAATATGATAATTCAAAAATTCCTTTTTTACAATAGCTAAAGTGGACATTATTTTAGTTATATAATATAATAAATTATCTTATTTTTTGTGGAGGTAAATATGTTAGATCGTGGTTATTTAAAAAGCAGGGGTAGTGCAGCCTACAAGAGAAATTACTGGCTGTGCGTTGTAGTTGCATTTATTCTTGCATGGGCAGCAGGAACTAGTGGTGGTTCCGGTGGTTCCAGCAGTTTTAGAAATTTTGGTAACAAATCTTCTTATAATAGTAGTTATAACAGTGACAGTTACTATGAAAGCTTCAATGATGACGATTTTGATCTGAATGAAATAATCGAGGATACTCACGGTGATAATCCTTATAATTCATCTGAATTTAAACAGTTCCTCGCAATCTTTGGTGGAATTTTCCTAGTAGTATTTATAGTAGTATTTATATTTGCACTTGCGCTTAGTATATTTGTTAAGAATCCTTTAGCGGTCGGGTGTAAACGCTTCTTTGTGGTGAACTCCTTCGAAAATGCCAAGTTTAATGAAGTTGGCTTCGGCTTCAAGAAGGGACAGTATATGAGCATAGTTAAGGTTGAGTTCATGAAGCATCTTTTCCTCTTCCTGTGGTCTCTACCAGCTCTTGCTTCACTAATCCTTGGATTTGTACTAGCTATAACAACTGAAACTATAGGACTACTCTTCCTATTTATGTTTATTTATTTAGGACTACTTTTCTTACCTCTTTACAAGCAGTACGAATATTACATGGTAGACTATATCTTGTCAGAGGATCCAACTATCGGATATAAAGATGCAATTCAGCAAAGTAAAAATATGATGAATGGTTACAAATGGGCCACCTTCGTTTTAGAGCTTTCTTTCATAGGATGGATTATTCTTGGAGTCTTTACCTGTGGCTTACTAAATATCTTCATGGTTAGCCCATATATGTATGCAACCAATGCAGAGTTATTCCTTGAACTAAGATCAAAGCATTTTGGTCCAAATGTTCAGCCATATTATATACCAGCTACAGTAGGCGGATATGGCGGATATCCTCAGCAGGGTAATCCACAGCAGGGATATGGTCAGCAGCCAGCAGGTCAGCAGGGGTATGATAATCAGTACTACATGCCAAGCTATCCTTCTACACCATATGATCCAAGAAATAATTATGATTCAAATGAATCTAATTCAAGTGGAACTAATTCATATAATTCTAACGAACCATATAATCCAGATCAGACTATAGGTGGTTCAGATAATAATGATCCTTACGGAATGTAAAGGTTAAAACCAAAAAAATAAATGGTTGTGAAACAAACGTTTCACAACCATTTTTATAGTCCATATTATTTTGTACCGAATATTCTGTCTCCAGCATCTCCTAGTCCTGGGCAGATATATGCATCATCATTTAACTCTCTATCAACATTTCCGACATATATCTCTATATCAGGATGTGCCTCAGCTAGCTTCTTTAATCCCTCAGGCGCTGCAATTATACAAAGGAACTTGATGTGGTTACCCCCACTCTTCTTTATATAATCCACAGCAGCTATAGCTGAACCTCCTGTTGCCAGCATTGGATCAAGAACAGCAATGAGACGCTGATCTATTGGATCAGGAAGCTTACAATAATATTCATGAGGCTCATGAGTTTCTGGATCTCTATATAGTCCCACATGACCAACCTTAGCTGTAGGAACAAGAGCGGTTATACCATTTACCATTCCCAGTCCTGCTCTAAGTATTGGTACAATAGCCAGCTTCTTGCCGTCTATCATAGGAGACATACACTTCTCTATAGGAGTTTCAACCTCAACATCCTTAAGAGGAAGATCACGGAATGCTTCGAAAGCCTCAAGCATTGCTATCTCTTCTACCAGTTTGCGAAATTCATTTGTACCCGTATCCTTGTTTCTTAGAAGTGATATCTTGTGCTTGATAAGCGGATGAGTCATCACTTCAACATTAGCATAGTTCTCGTACATAATGCACCTCTACAAATATTTACCGTTTGACTACTGAATATTAATAATGTCTATAAAACCAGTGATTTCAAATACTTCAAGAACATCATCTGATGCATTCTTGATTGACATCTCTCCCTGCTTATTCATTATCTTTTGAGCTGAGAGCATTACTCTAAGTCCAGCACTTGATATATACTCAAGCTTCTCAAAATCAAAGACAAGATTCTTTACTCCATCCAGATTACTTTTAAGTTCAGCTTCAAAATCAGGAGATGTTGTTGTATCAAGACGTCCATCAAGACTTACAGTAAGTGTATCACCCTGTAGTTCTTTATCAACATATAACATAATAATTCCTCCTTAATATAATACCACTTTATATAATACAGCTTTTATCTCAAAATAACAACTTATAATTACAATTAAAACTCTTTATTATA
>CACYQC010000020.1 GCA_902776395.1 uncultured Lachnospiraceae bacterium | reverse complement strand
TACTAATAAACAAAAAATTGTTTCTCTTATTTATGATGATGAAGGTAATTATGTAGATAATACACATTATTCTGTAAATGAAACAACACGTATGATCGCCTTTAAGAATCTTACAGTTTCTGAACCAGATTCGGATGGTATGGTTACGTATACGCTTCAATTACAGACAGACTTATATGCGGATATTGATAAAATGAGAGACGATTTGCATTTAAGTCATAGTTTTGGTTTCTATTCATCAAATCTTGTTGATTACTACACGGGTTATGTATTTGCTTTTCCTAATAGTGTAATAGGTTTAGCTGACGACGAAAAAGAAATAAAAGAATATACTTTTAACGATGGTGAGAAGGATATTACATTTAAAGTATGTTGCATGTTTTTAAGTGACTCTAATTATGACACTTGGGATTCTGAAGAGTTTGATGATCATTTAAATTATAAGGGTGGTTATCGTAGAAAACATATTATCAGAATTACAGTTCCTAAGGATTATGATGGACTAATGTTTTCTCCTGTAGTAGCAGATGTAAATGAAAATGAGTATAAGGCTTCCGAAGGAATAATTGAATCTGCTACACCTCTTGATGCTAAGGCTTCTGATGATAATGGATTAAAAAGGGTTGACGAAGTTTTAAACAAGAAGGATTCCAGGGTATTCCTTAAACTCAGCGATAATGCAGTTCCTGAAACTGATGAATTAATTGCAAGTATGTATAATTCTGAAGGTAATGAAAACTATTATGATGATTATGACTGGACCGAGAAGTATTATAATGATCCAAGCTTTGTAGGAACACCAATTACAAGTCCTAAGCTTATCAATGGCAGATGGAGGGCTTATATGATTTGGGATAAGGATAATGCTCTTGATTGTTATGGGGAAGAGCTTCTCAATATAGAGATTGGCTCTGAAGGCGAAGGCATATATGCTACGCTTGATCATCATGAGAGAAAGGATGGAATGGAGGGGGATTGGTATTCAATAGATGATCAACCTGATGAAACCTATCCGGGTACTATGGATGCAAATGGTGCTATAACCTTCGATGCCGAATCCGCTGGTATGAACTTCTCTATCCAAGGCTTCTATACAGATGGAAATGTTATGTACGGAATAGGTACTATGACAGTTCAAAGCGGAGAGTCTGCAACTATATTCCTTGAAAGGCCTTAGTGGTTTACATAATTTTTTGTATATATTATTTTTAGATTAAGAGCTCAGATTTTGTATCTGGGCTCTTTTTCATTTTGCTTTATCTTTTTAGCAACATTCGATAAACTTTGCGCAACATTTGAAAAGTAATTAAAAATCTTGTGTGTTACTATAAAACGGTATAGGGGTACCAATGTGAAGGTTAGGTATTCTTAGTGAAGGTTAAAGTATTATATTACTTTACCATTAGTGAAGGTTAAAGGTATTTATAGGGGAGAACATTTAGGGGACTTGATATGAAGAAAGAATTTAAAGAAATTGCACAGAAGCTTATTGATTCCATGACACTGGAAGAAGCTGCATCCCAGATCAGATATGACAGCCCAGCTGTTGAGTCTCAGGGGATTCCTGCCTATAACTGGTGGAATGAAGGACTTCATGGACTAGCTAGAGCAGGTACTGCAACAGTATTTCCTCAGGCAATTGCACTTGCTGCTATGTTTGATAAGGAAATGCTCCAGAAGATTGGAGATGTTATAGCTACAGAAGCTAGAGCTAAGTATAATGAGTCCACTAAATACGGAGACAGAGATCTCTATAAAGGAATCACAATGTGGTCTCCAAATGTAAATATCTTCAGAGATGCAAGATGGGGAAGAGGCCAAGAAACATATGGCGAGGATCCATATCTGACAGGCGCACTCGGAGTTGCATTTGTAAAGGGACTTCAGGGTGATGGAAAGTATCTGAAGACTTCTGCGTGTGCTAAGCATTTTGCAGTTCATTCAGGACCTGAGGCACTTAGACATGGCTTTGACGCTAAGGCTAGTGCAAAGGACTTAGAAGAAACATATACACCAGCTTTTTATGCATGTATTAAGGAAGGCGACGTATCCGGCGTTATGGGTGCTTATAACAGAGTAAATGGTGAGGCAGCTTGTGCCAGCCAGGAACTTCTTGTCAAGAGACTCAGACAGGATTGGGAATTCGATGGATATATCGTTTCTGACTTCCTTGCTCTTATGGATATTCATAAGAATCATCATATTACAAAGAATGCCGTTGAGTCAGGAGCTCTTGCACTTAAGTCTACCTGTGATGTAAATGCTGGTTATGTTTATAGAGAGATAATGGATGCTTACAACCAGGGACTGGTTACAGAAGAAGAGATAAGAACAGCTGCAGTAAATGCTTATACAATAAGAGCTGCACTAGGTATGTTCTCTGATGATTGTGAATATGACAAGATCAGCATCAAGGATCTCGATACTGATGAGTCAGCTGAGCTTTCTTACAAGGCAAGTGTTAACTCAACAGTACTTCTCAAGAATGATGGAATACTTCCTCTTAATAAGGATGATATAAATACTATCGCAGTTATCGGACCAACAGCAACTTCTATAGCTGTACTTGAAGGAAACTATAATGGAACCTCTTCTAGATATGTAAATAACCTTCAGGGAATTAGAAATGCAGTTAATCCAGGAACAAGAGTTCTTTATTCTGAGGGGGCTCACCTCTTCAACGATAGAGTTCAGAACCTCGCTCTTGAGGATGACAGACTCAGTGAGGCGGAGACAGTTGCTAGAGCAAGTGATGTAGTTATTCTCTATGTTGGACTTGATTCAACAATCGAAGGAGAAGAGGGAGATACAGGAAATGCCTTCGCAGCTGGTGATAAGACATCACTCTTCCTTCCAGAGTCTCAGAGAAAGATGATAGAGAGAGTGGTATCTACTGGTAAACCAGTTATCGTAGTTTGCAATACAG
Organism: uncultured Lachnospiraceae bacterium; assembly: GCA_902776395.1. Lineage (GTDB taxonomy): Bacteria > Bacillota > Clostridia > Lachnospirales > Lachnospiraceae > Eubacterium_Q. The sequence goes on along the minus strand of CACYQC010000020.1, from coordinate 15,441 downwards.
GTAGTGCTATTGATTTCAGCTTCGAAGAAGAGCATGCAAATGCTATCATCCAGAGCTGGTACAGCGGACAGGCAGGTGGACAGGCAGTAGCAGATATATTGTTTGGCGAGGCTGTTCCAGGTGGAAAGCTTCCAGTTACCTTCTATAAGGATGGAACACAGCCACCTATCGAAGACTATAGCATGAAGAATAGAACATATAGATATTTCGAAGGCGAGCCACTTTATCCATTTGGATATGGACTATCTTATTCAAGTTTCGAGTATAGTGATGTTCAGATAAATGAAAATGACACAGAAGTTGCTTCAGGAGTTAGCGTAAGCGTTACTATTAAGAATGTAGGAAATGTAAAAGCTGACGAAGTTGCAGAATTATATATCGATAATATGCCAGCTGAAAAGCTGTCAAATAATCTTAATACTGAAGTTGATGGACTATGCGAAGCACTTGATCCTGCTAACCAGCCAAAATATAGTCTGGAAGGATTTGAGAGAATAACACTTGCTCCAGGAGAGTCAGGAACAGTAACGTTTAAATTGGGTGAGAGAGCGTTTGATACAGTTCTTGAAGATGGAAGAAGAGTTATGCTTCGCGGAAGCTATCACCTATATGTAGGTGGTCAGCAGCCTGATAAAAGAAGTACAGACCTGACAGGAAAGAAATGCCTGGAGGGAGAGATGACTATATAGGTCATTTCAAATAACATTAGTAAAATATCAAAAATAGTTCTTAAAAAAGTGTAAATCATTTTTTAGAGAATAATAATATAATGTATTTGTCATATAAGGACAAATACGTAAGAGTGGAGGATATAAACAATGAAGTTCTTTATTGATACTGCAAATGTTGACGACATAAGAAAAGCAAATGACATGGGTGTTATCTGTGGTGTTACTACAAACCCATCTCTTATTGCTAAGGAAGGAAGAGATTTCAACGAGGTTATCAAGGAAATCACATCTATCGTAGATGGACCTATCAGTGGTGAGGTTAAGGCTACAACTGTTGATGCTGAAGGCATGATCAAGGAAGGTAGAGAAATCGCTGCTATCCATCCAAACATGATAGTTAAGATTCCTATGACAGTTGAAGGTCTTAAGGCAGTTAAGGTTCTTTCTGCTGAAGGAATCAAGACAAATGTAACTCTTATCTTCTCAGCTAACCAGGCACTTCTTGCTGCTAGAGCAGGAGCTACTTATGTATCACCATTTCTTGGAAGACTTGATGATATCAGCTCACCTGGTATTGAGCTTATCGAAGACATCGTTCAGATCTTCAGTAACTACGATATCGATACAGAGATAATCGCAGCAAGTATCAGAAATACAGTACATGTTACAGAGTGTGCACTTGCTGGTGCTGATATAGCTACAGTTCCTTATGCTGTAATTGAGCAGATGACAAAGCATCCTCTTACAGATCAGGGTATCGTAAAGTTCCAGGAAGATTATCGTAAGGTTTTCGGTGACTAAAAAATGTGATAGAATGTTACATGCAACTGATCACATTATAAAGAAGAAGGAAAAGAAAAATGAATCCAGAAACAAAACTTGAACTTGAAACAAAAGCAAGGGAAGTAAGAAAGGGTATTGTGACAGCTGTACATAGTGCTAAGTCTGGTCATCCAGGTGGATCACTTTCAGCTGCAGATATTATGACTTACCTCTACTTCAACGAGATGAATGTTGATCCTCAGAATCCTGATAAGGATGACAGAGACAGATTCGTGCTATCAAAGGGACACATTGCCCCAGCACTTTATTCAGTGCTTGCACTGAAGGGCTTCTTCCCAGTTGAAGATCTGACAACACTTCGTCACACAGGTTCTTACCTGCAGGGACATCCTGATAAGAAACATATTCCTGGTGTTGATATGTCTTCAGGATCACTTGGACAGGGTCTTTCAGCAGCTGTCGGAATGGCACTTGCAGCTAAGCTTGATAACAAGGATTATCGTGTATATGCAATGTGTGGAGATGGCGAGATAGAAGAAGGACAGATTTGGGAAGCAGCTATGTTTGCTTCATTTAGAAAGCTTGATAATCTGTGCGTTGTTGTAGATAACAATAACCTTCAGATAGATGGTGCAATCGATGAAGTATGTTCTCCATATCCTATCCCAGAGAAGTTTGAGGCATTTGGCTTTAATGTAATTAAGATAAATGGTCATGATTTTGATGAGATCGAAGCTGCATTCGAGGCAGCTAAGACAGTTAAGGGTAAGCCTACTGCTATTGTAGCAAATACAGTTAAAGGTAAGGGCGTATCCTTCATGGAGAATCAGTGTGGTTGGCATGGTAAAGCTCCAAATGATGAAGAGTTTGAAATAGCACTTAAGGATTTGGAGGTGAGCGAGTAATGTCAGAAGTAAAGAAGATAGCAACAAGAGATAGTTATGGTAATGCGCTTGTAGAATTAGGACAGGCACATGACGATGTAGTAGTACTTGATGCAGATCTCGCTGCCGCTACAAAAACAGCAACATTTAAGAAAGCATTTCCTGAGAGACATATAGATTGCGGTATCGCAGAAGCAAATATGATGGGAATAGCTGCAGGTCTTTCAACTTGTGGTAAGGTTCCTTATGCTAGTACATTTGCTATGTTTGCAGCAGGAAGAGCATTTGAGCAGGTTAGAAACTCAATTGGTTACCCACATCTTAATGTAAAGATTGGCGCAACACATGCTGGTATATCAGTTGGTGAGGATGGTGCTTCACATCAGTGTAATGAAGATATAGCACTTATGAGAACTATCCCAGGAATGACTATTATCAATCCTGCAGATGATATCGAAGCAAAGGCTGCAGTTATGGCAGCATATGAGATAGACGGACCTGTATATATGAGATTTGGACGTCTTGCAGTTCCAGTTATAAATGACAATCCTGATTACAAGTTCGAGGTTGGAAAGGGAGTACTGCTTAAGGACGGAAGTGATATTACTATCCTGGCTACTGGTCTTGAAGTTGGTGAGTCACTTGCAGCTGCTGAGAAGCTTGAGGCTGAGGGCGTGTCTGTAAGAGTTATCAATATTCATACTATCAAGCCAATTGATAAGGATATAGTTGTTAAGGCTTCTAAGGAAACTAAGAAACTCTTCACTGTTGAGGAGCATTCAATAATTGGTGGACTTGGAAGTGCAGTAGCAGAGGTTCTTGCTGAAGAAAGTCCATCACCACTTTACAGAATCGGTGTAAGAGATACATTTGGTGAGTCAGGCCCTGCAGTTGAACTGCTTCATAAGTACAAGCTTGATGCTGAAGGTATCTATGAGCAGATCAAAGCAAACATTTAATTAAAGAGTATAATTTATTGGGAGGTTACAAATCATGCAGAATATGCCAGAGGTAAAAATAGGTATTGTAGCAGTTAGTAGAGACTGCTTCCCTATGAGTCTTTCAGAAAGAAGAAGAAAGGCAGTAGTTGCTGCTTATACAGAGAAGTACGGTGACATTTATGAGTGTCCTGTAACAGTTGAAAATGAAGTAGATATGAGAAAGGCACTTGCTGATGTAAATGCAGCTGGAGTAAATGCTCTTGTAGTATATCTTGGAAACTTCGGACCAGAATCAAGTGAGATTCTTCTTGTTAAGGAGTTCCAGGGACCTGCAGCAGTTATCGCAGCCGCTGAGGAGTCAGGAGATAGCCTTCTCGATGATAGAGGAGATGCTTATTGTGGTATGCTTAATGCAAGCTACAACCTTAAGCTTCGTAATGTAAGAGCATACATTCCAGAGTTCCCTGTTGGTGATGCTGAAGAATGTGCAGACATGATCAAAGATTTCGTATCAGTTGCAAGAGTAAGAATCGCCCTCAGCGATCTTAAGATTATAAGCTTTGGTCCTAGACCACAGGATTTCCTTGCATGTAATGCTCCAATCAAGCAGCTCTACAATCTTGGCGTTGAGATAGAAGAGAACTCAGAGCTTGACCTCTTCGAAGCCTTCAATAATCATGAGGGAGATGAGAGAATTCCTTCAGTTGTTGATGACATGGCTAAGGAGCTTGGTGCTGGTAATAAGAAGCCTGAGATTCTTTCAAGACTTGCTCAGTACGAGCTCACACTTCGTGATTGGATTGAGGCTCACAAGGGCAGCAGAAGTAATGTTATAATTGCTGGTAAGTGCTGGCCTGCATTCCAGACACAGTTTAAGTGTGTTCCTTGCTATGTAAACAGCCGTCTTGCTAAGGATGGAATTCCTGTTTCTTGTGAGGTTGATATCTACGGTGCTCTTTCAGAGTACATCGGCGAGCTTGTAAGCGAAGATACAGTAACACTTCTTGATATCAATAATACAGTTCCAAAGGATATGTATAATGATGAGATCAAGGGTAAGTTCTCATATGATTACAAGCTTACAGATACATTTATGGGCTTCCACTGCGGAAATACAGCTACAGACAAGCTTGCATTCTGTGAGATGAAGAACCAGAAGATCATGGCTCGTACACTTCCTGAAGAGGTTACAAACGGAACACTTGAAGGAGATCTTATTCCAGGTGAGGCTACAATCTTCAGACTTCAGAGCACATCTGATGGAAAGCTTCGTGCTTACGTAGCAGAGGGTGAGATTCTTCCAGTAAGAACAAGATCCTTCGGTGCAATCGGAATATTTGCTATTCCTGAGATGGGACGTTTCTATCGTCACGTACTTGTTCAGAAGAACTATCCACATCATGCAGCTATCACATTCCATCACAATGGAAAGCTTCTATATGATGTATTCAAGTTCCTCGGAGTAAGGTTCGATGAGATTGATTATAACCATCCAGCAGGAGTTAGATATAAATCAGAGAACCCTTTCGCTTAAGACAGCGTGATAGTGTATAAAGTAAAACAGGGGATGGGGGCAGGTCATATTATTTTTTGATATGGCCTGCCTCTTGTTATAAAAATCTTCGAGCTAGATATTTTTTGCTCGTATAAATAAGGAGGTTAAAAATGTATATAGGCGTAGATTTAGGTACATCTGCAGTAAAGCTACTTGCTATGAGTAGTGAAGGAGAGATATTAAAAACAGTTTCCGTTGAGTATCCTATTAGTTTTCCACAGTCCGGATGGTCAGAGCAAAATCCTGAGGATTGGTACAAGGGTACACTTGAAGGAATAGGAAAGCTTCTCGAGGGCTTAAATGACAAGGTAGTAGAAGGTATAGGTGTTGGTGGCCAGATGCATGGCCTTGTAATCCTAGATGAGAACGATGAAGTTATCAGACCGGCTATTCTTTGGAATGATGGAAGAACCACTAAAGAAACAGATTATCTGAATACAGTTATTGGACAGGATAAGCTGTCTGAGTATACAGGTAATATAGCCTTTGCTGGATTTACAGCACCAAAAGTTCTGTGGGTTAAGGAAAATGAGCCAGAGAACTTTGCAAAGATTAAGAAATTAATGCTTCCTAAGGATTATATAGTATATAAGCTGACAGGTTCTTATGTATCTGATTATTCAGATGCATCTGGTATGCTCCTTATGGATGTTAAGAATAAATGTTGGTCAAAGGAAATGCTTGAGATCTGTGGTATAACTCATGTTGAGATGCCAGAGCTTCACGAGAGCTTCGATGTAGTTGGTGAGGTTAAGCCAGAGATTAGTGAGCAGCTTGGAATAGAAGGAACTCTTAAGGTTGTTGCAGGTGCGGGAGATAATGCAGCAGCAGCTATCGGAACCGGAACAGTTGGAGCAGGAAGATGTAACCTGTCTCTTGGAACCTCCGGAACAATCTTTATTTCAAATGATAAATTCTCAGTTGATGATAAGAATTCACTTCATTCGTTTGCACATGCAGATGGTGGATTCCACCTCATGGGTTGCATGCTTTCAGCAGCCTCCTGTAATAAGTGGTGGATGGATGAGATACTGAGAGATAAGGATTATGCAGGAAATCAGGAAGGCATCACAAAGCTTGGTGAGAATAATGTATTCTTCCTTCCATATCTTATGGGTGAAAGATCACCACATAATGATCCTCTTGTAAGAGCAGGTTTCCTTGGAATGAGCATGGATACAACTAGAGAGGATATGGTTCAGGCTGTACTTGAGGGAGTATCCTTTGGACTTAGAGACAGCCTTGAGGTTGCTAGAGACCTGGGAGTTGATATACAAGTTTCTAATATCTGCGGTGGTGGTGCCAAGAGTCCACTGTGGAGAAAAATAATAGCAAATATCATGAATATCAAGCTTGAGATACAGGCAAATGATGAAGGTCCTGCACTTGGAGGAGCTATACTTGCAGCGGTAGGATGCGGAAAGTATAAGGATGTGAAGGAAGCCGCAGAACAGCTAGTTAAGGTAGTAGAAGTTGTTGAACCAGATCCAGAGCTTGTTGCTAAGTACGAAGAAAAGTATCAAGTATTTAAGAAGCTTTATCCTACAGTTAAGGGATTATATAGCTAAGCTAAATTAGTAAAGAAATTATATAACTAAGTAAGTTAAGGAATGTATTAATTGGGGTTTTAAAAGTATTTTATGTATGGAGGTAATTATCGGTGATTATTAATGATTTTGGTAAGACCAAAGGGGGAGAGGTTGTAAAATCATACACCATCAAAAATGCTGCAGGTATGACAGCTACAATAATCAGCTACGGTGCTACAGTAACTAAGCTTTTGGTGCCTGATAAGGATGGTGAACTGAGAGATGTTCAGCTGGGCTATGATGACATTAAAGACTATGAAGAGGGGGGAACCTTCTTCGGAACAATCATCGGACGAAATGCCAATCGAGTTAAGGATGGCAAGGTAGTTATTGATGGTGTTACTTATCAGATGGACCAAAATGATAATGAAAATAATCTTCATAGTGGTCTAGCGGGAGTTGATAAGAAGGTTTGGACAGTGCTTCCACATGATGGTGATGACAGTGTTACTATGATGTGCAAGTCAAATGATATGGAACAGGGTCTACCTGGTGGTGTGACAATTACTGTTACATATTCTATCAGTGATGATAACGAATTCAAGATAGCATATGATGCTACATCTGATAAGAAGACTGTTATCAATCTGACAAGCCATATGTACTTCAATTTGAATGGACATTATAAAGGAAGTATTGAGGATCATATACTTACAATTAATGCAGATACCTATAATCCGGTTGTTGATTCTAAGTCAATCCCTACTGAAGAATATGCACCTGTTGCTGGAACTGTATTCGACTTTAGAACCCCTAAGAGAGTGGGACAGGATATCGAAGCAGATGAGATTCAGTTAAAGTATGTTGGTGGTTATGATCACAATTACGTGATAAATGGTGATAGCGGCATTTTTAGGCATTTTGCTACAATGTACTCTAAAGAAAGCGGAATATGCATGGATTTATATTCTGATCAGACTGGTACTCAGTTTTATTCTGGAAACTTTATTGGTAAACAAACTGGAAAAGGAAATTTTGAGTATTCCAACAGAAGCGGAATGTGCCTAGAACCTCAATATGTACCAAATGCAATGAATTTCATACCTGAAGGGGATATCGATTCACCAATCTTTGATATTGATGAACATTATCATTCAGAAAGTGTTTACAAATTCTCGGTAAAATAGCAAAAAATGTTAAAATAATATGAGCAACATTTGTTAAATAGTTCGCAATTTATGATAAGTAAATTGCGAACTGTTTTTGTATAATGTGTATAGTCAGTGAACGTAAGAACGGGTTTCTTATGTTCAATGTGTGCACATGGTGAGGACGTTTTCAAAGTATTAAGGAGGATTTTAAGAATGAGAAAATTTAAGCGTGCTATGGCATTTGCACTTAGTGCATGTATGGTAGCATCAATGGTCACAGGCTGCGGAAGCAGTGATGACAAAGACACAAGTAGTGGTGATGATACTGCTACAACAGAAGCAGCTTCAGGAGATGACGCTGGCAAGGATGATGGCGCTGCCGCTGATGGCGAAGTTATCAATGTATGGGCTTTCACAGATGAAGTTCCAGGAATGATTGAGAAGTATAAGGAGACACATCCTGATTTCAAGTATGAGATCAATACAACAATCATAGCTACAACAGATGGTGCTTATCAGCCAGCACTTGACCAGGCTCTTGCAGCTGGTGGTGCAGATGCTCCTGACATCTATGCATGTGAGGCAGCTTTCGTACTTAAGTATACACAGGGAGATATGTCTTCATACGCTTGCCCTTATGACGATCTTGGTATCGACACACAGGCAAAGATTGATGAAGCAAAGATCGCTCAGTATACTGTTGATGTAGGAACAAATCCAGATGGTAAGGTTGTAGGTCTTGGATATCAGGCAACAGGTGGTGCATTTATCTACAGACGTTCAATCGCTAAGGATGCGTTTGGTACAGATGATCCAGAAGAGATTAAGGATATTATCGGTGGTGGATCAGGTAACCTTGATAAGTTCTGGGAAGCAGCTGAGACACTTAAGGGTAAGGGATACGGAATCGTATCTGGTGATGGTGATCTCTGGCATGCAATCGAGAACAGCTCAGATCAGGGATGGATCGTTGATGGCAAGCTCACAATCGATCCTAAGAGAGAAGCTTTCCTTGATGAGTCAAAGAAGCTTAAGGATAACGGATATCACAATGATACTCAGGACTGGTCAGATGCTTGGTTCGCTGACATGAAGGATGAAGGCGAGAAGCCAATCTTCGGTTACTTTGGACCAGCTTGGCTTATCAACTACACACTCGCTCCTAACTGTGGTGGCGAGAAAGCAGGAGAAGGAACATACGGAGATTGGGCTATTTGCCAGTCACCTATCGGATTCTCTTGGGGTGGTACATACCTCTTAGCTAACAAGGATTCAGAGAAGAAGGAAGCTCTTAAGGATATCATCGAGTGGATCACACTTGATTGTACAGAAGATGGTCTTCAGTATATGTGGGCTAACGGTACATACAATGGTGAAGGTGGTACTAAGGACTGCGTAGCTTCAGCTACAGTAATGGATATGTCAGATGGTACACTTGATTTCCTTGGCGGACAGGATATGTTCGACGTATTCGGTGATGCAAACGCTGCAGCAAGTGGAAAGAACCTTACACAGTATGATGAGACAATCAACTCATACTGGAGAGATCAGGTTCGTCAGTACACAGCTGGTGAGAAGGATAGAGATGCTGCAATCGCTGACTTCAAGCAGCAGGTAGCTGACAACCTTGCAGTAACTGTAGAGTAATATAATACTTAGATAGATTACTAGTGCACATAAAAATCGGGGCGGTGGACTAAGGTCCATCGTCCCATATTATAAGACAAATCACTATTTTTCGTGGAGGTAGATATGAAAAAGAAGAAGGGCCAAGAGGTCAGATATGCCAAATATGGTTATATATTCAGTCTTCCTTTTGTTATTGCCTTCCTTATATTTCAGCTTTATCCAATTCTGTATACACTGATTATTGGATTTACAAACCTCAAAGGTGTTGTATGTCCTGATGTACACATTTTGGACAATCCATTCGAGAACTTTCAACAGGTATTAAGTAGCCCTTCTTTCCAGAATGCACTTAAGAATACATTCTTTATCTGGATAGTTAACTTCATCCCTCAGCTGGGACTGGCGCTTCTGTTGACAGCGTGGTTTACGGATAGAAGATGGAAAATTAAGGGACAGGGAATATATAAGGTACTTATATACATGCCTAATATCATTACGGCTGCTACAATAGCAATTCTGTTTAAATCACTGTTTGATTATCCAGTTAGTCCGATGAATGATATTCTCATGAAAATTGGAATTGTAGATAAGGCATTTAACTTTCCGGTAAGTAAGTCTTGGTCTAGAGGAATCGTAGCATTTATTCAGTTCTGGATGTGGTATGGTTACACAATGCTGATCCTTATTTCCGGTGTTTTAGGTATAAATCCTGAAATATTTGATGCAGCAGAAGTTGATGGAGCTAATAGATTCCAGACATTCTGGCTCGTTACAATACCTAATATTAAAACAATTCTTCTGTTTACATTAGTAACCAGTTTGATAGGTGGTCTGAACATGTTCGATATACCTAAGCTATTCCTTCTGGGTGGACCTGATAATGCTACAACAACAACTAGCGTATTCATCTACAATCAGGCCTTCAGTGGAAGTTACATGTATAACAGAGCAGCTGCGGCTAGTATGATAATGTTTGTTATCATTATGTTCTTCTCGTCAATTCTCTTCTTCCTACTTAGAGAGAAGGATGCAGACGGTTATGGCGTGGCAGAAAGTAAAAAGCTTAAAAAACAAGCCAAACTGGCTAAGAGAAAGGGAGGTGTAGCATAATGGCTCAATCAAAAACAATGTCCTATGCAGATGTCCCTAAACAGAACAGACCAAAATCTTATGCCGCAAATAAAATTGGAATACACATCGTATTGTTCATACTTGCGATTTTAAGTATATTACCTTTTTGGGTTATGATCGTTAACTCGACCAGATCGACGACACAGATACAGCAACATGCTTTATCGCTGATTCCATCGTCACACATGGTTCAGAACTTTAAGATTCTGACAGGTAAGTCGTTCAATCCTCTGGTTGGTCTGACAAACTCATTGATTATATCTGTAGGTTCAACCCTCCTTACAGTATATTTCTCATCACTTACAGCGTACGCACTTGTTGCTTACGAGTGGAAGTTAAGAGATGCATTCTTCAAGTTCATTGTCGGTGTCATGATGATACCTGCACAGTGTACAATGATAGGTTTCTATCAGATGGTTTACAAAATCGGAATGACAAACCATTTATCAATGCTGATTCTTCCAGCGATAGCAGCACCTGCAACGGTGTTCTTCATGAGACAGTATCTGTACCCTACATTATCAATGGAGATTGTACAGGCTGCACGTATAGATGGTGCTGGTGAGTTTAGAATATTTAACACTATCGTTCTTCCTATTATGAAGCCGGCGATAGCTACACAGGCTATATTCTGTTTCGTTAATAGCTGGAACAACTTATTTACACCACTTGTACTTCTTACAGATAGTAAGAAATACACAATGCCTATTATGGTCAGCCTCCTTCGTGGAGACATTTACAAGACCGAATATGGTTCGGTATACATGGGACTGACTCTTACCGTATTACCTCTTATCATAATGTATTTGATTCTTTCAAAATACATTATCGCCGGTGTAGCACTTGGCGGTGTTAAGAGCTAAATAATCGAAAACGGCAGATCAGGTCGTAGTTAGTGAAGGTTAAAGGAAAAGCTTACCCGGATTCGGGTAAGCTTTTTCAATTAGTCGATATAATTATTTATTAAGTGAACTACTACTTCTGAGTGATTTACTTGATGCTTTCGCCTTCATTATTTTCAAGCGTTGTTAGTCTAAGCTTCTTGTAATCACTAGGAGAGTATTTAGTATATTTCTTGAATGCTCTACAGAAAGATGGTAGAGTATTGAATCCACTTTGGAAGGCAATATCTGTTATAGGTGTGTCTGTCATCAGAAGATCCTGAGCTATTCTTATTCGTTTAAGTGTTAGATAGTCATGGAAGGTATATCCCGTCTGAAGCTTGAATAGTCTAAGGAAATGATACTTTGAAAAACCAGTATATTCCGCAGCCTGCTCCGTTGATATATCTTCAGCATAGTTAATATCAACATATCTCAGAAGAGTATTAATTCTAGTGATGGACTGAGACAGGTTATTAGTTTCCTCTTTAACTGCATTTTCAGAATGCTTAGCCAGCTCTATAAATACCTGGTACATTTTTGTATAAACTGTTGTTTCCCAGAAGTTTGTATTTGTGAAATATACAGAGTTCATATCCATGAACAGCTTGTATATAGTGTCATATATATCTGGGCAGGTTTGTTCATTTGCTAGGAATGCATCGAAGAGCAGGGGCTCAATAGTTTTATAATCATGTGACTGGAAGAATTGATTCATTTCTATCAGATATATGAATCTTATTCCGTAATGATCATTGATATATTCATGAAGAGTATGAGGTGGGATGATGAGTATATCACCTTCCTTTAGAACATACTCCTTATTATTTACATGAATCTCATAACTATTCTGTATACATATACATACTTCAAAGGCTTCATGTGAATGTATGTCATAGCCATCTGTCTGATTGTTATACCATATTCTAACGTGTGACGAAGAAGTATATTTAACTTGTTCCTTACTGTTACGAACCACTCTTGAAAAAGATGGTTCAGTTAAGTCCGGCTGTTTATACTTCTCAGGTACTTCTCTAATATTATTTTCGACCATATATTAATCCCCATAAAAATGTAACGCTTCAAATACTACTCGGCTTCAACATTCTCTAGTTTTTCATAGAATGGTACCAAAAAAATAGAACATACATATGTGAATATTGCTGTAAGTACTAATCCCCATAGATACCATGTATATAGCCTTACTTTTAAGTTGAAATAATATAGTACAAAGGGCAGAGCCCATATAAAAAACATTTTAAACCATGTTCCTAGATTCGAAATAGCAAGTAGTAAGGAATTAAGAATTATTCTTCCTGTTGTATTCTCATATCTAGCAAGAAGTGGAAACTGAAGCGGAAATGCAAATGCAAAAAGGAAGAATTCCACTGATACTACAATAAATAAATTCTTGGATAACTGGTTATCATTCTGAATAACATATAAATATTCGAAGGCCATTGAAGCCAGGTATATTAAATCTATTATCCAAATTAGTATTCCTTGTTTTAAGTTTGATTTAAAGGCCTTCCAGTATTCTTTACTGATTGGTCCGTCTTCATTATTTACCATTTTATTTGTAACAGTATACATAGCTGTAAAGGCTGTGCCTATTGTTACGATTGGTATACATGAAATTGTGAAAAATATATTTAGAAAGAAGAGATCGCCGAGTTTTTCGAAGATTCTCCAGAACTTCTGGGCAATGGTTAATTCCTGCTCCTGTTCCTCTTCTTCTTTGTCTATTTTTTGTATATTTGAGTCAGACATTTATGTTTCCTCTTAACCTTCAAAAAAATTCTTAAAATATTATACTTGAAGGAATATTTTTTTTCAATAATTCTTTAATGTTTGGTTGCTTTAAAGCACTAAAATTAGTATAATAGACAGCGTGGGTTTTTAATGGATTCACTAAAAATTTTAAAGGAGAGTAGCAGTGATAGAAGATGCTATGAAGGCTGTTAAAACAGCGGAAGATACAGCTGCAGAAAAACTTCAGGCTGCGAAGGCTGAGGCTGACAAAATCCGAAAAGATTCAGAAGCTAAAATTGAGCAGATGAAGAAGGATGCTGAGGCTAAGGCTAAGGAGAATGAGAAGTCCAGACTCGAGGAACTCGAAGCTGATAGACAGCAGCAGATCGAGAAGACTAGAGAAGCAGCAAATGTTGAAGCTGACAAGATGCGTAAGACAGCCGAGGAAAAAGAAAACGAAGCTATAGATGCTATTATAGATAAGTTAATATAAATATAGAAAGGCGGATAAAGTAGTGGCAATTGTTGAGATGCGAAGGCTCTCGATATATTCTACGAAGAATAATCGTAAGAAGATACTTGAGTTTTTGCAGGAAATCGGTGCCATGGAGATTGACGAGATTCAGTCTGATGATATTCCTTTCGAGAAGATGGATACATCGGGAGAGAGAATAAGGTTTCAGAAAATCGCCGATGAGTTTGATCATGTTATTGAACTACTCGGTAAGTATGATGATAGTAAGAAACCGCTTCTTAATCTTGAGAATGATGTTATCACTCCTGAGGAGTTCAGAGAGATTGAAAAGAATCGTCGGCAGTATTATTCGCAAGCGAAGGATGTTCTTGAACTTGAAAAAAGTATATTCGAGAGCAAGGCGACCATCACTCGTAAGCAGAATAAGATAGCCACATTATCACCATGGAGTAAGCTTGACATTCCTCTTAATAGTGAAAAAACCAAGACTACTAAGATCCTGATTGGTACATTTCCGGATATAATCAGTGAGGAAAAACTTACCGAGATTATATCAGAGGGCTTGGGAGATGATATACCTGTTACATCGGAGATACTTTATAGCGAGAATCAGATAACAAATGTCTGCGTTGTCGCATATAACTCTGTAGCAGATCAGGTAGAGGAGAATATGAGAAGCTGTGGTTTCAGTAAGCTTCCATTCCTATCTCACAGGATACCAGTTAAGGCGATAGAAAAAAGAGAGAATGACATCAAAATTGAAGAGAAAAATATAGAGGATGCAGAGGAGAAAATCAAGGGATTTGTTGATCTTATACCAAAGTTCAAGATAGCTGCTGATTACTTCAGAACTAGATCTGAAAAGTATAGGGTGCTTGGAACGCTTCCTCAGTCAAATAAAGTATTCTTCCTACAAGGTTGGGTTGAAGCTGCTCAGGCGGAGTCTATAAGCAAATTGCTCGAAGAAAAATACGGAGCAGTTGTTGAGATAGACCAGGATGACGAGGCAGCACCAATTAAGCTGAAGAATAACCATTTCTCAGAAAGTTCAGAAGGAGTACTTGAGTCCTACGGACTTCCAACGCATGGAAGAGTTGATCCTACATTTGTAATGTCTCTGTTCTATGTATTCTTCTTCGGAATGATGCTTTCGGATGCAGGTTATGGAATAATAATGGCTCTAGGTTGTGCGATAGTTCTTCTGAAATTCCCAAGAATGGCAAGCGGAACTAACAAGATGCTCAGATTATTCTTCTGGTGCGGTTTATCAACCACCTTCTGGGGATTCATGTTTGGTGGATTCTTTGGAGATGCGATAGACGTTGTAGCACATACCTTCTTCGGAGTTCCTGAAACTACACAGGTGCTTAAACCACTTTGGTTTGCTCCCCTTGAAAATCCTATGAGACTGCTCATCTGGTGTATGCTCTTCGGAATGATACATCTGTATGCAGGACTGGGAATGAAGGGATATGAGTATCTGAAGAATAAGGATATCGTAGGATTTATATCTGATGTACTTGCATGGTATATGTTCCTGACCGGACTTGTACTTATGCTTCTGCCTACACAGATATTTGCTTCAATAGCTCAGATGGAGTTCAACTTCCCTGATTGGTTAGGAGTGCTTTCAAAGGTTATAACAATAGCTGGTATGGCAATCATTATCCTAATGTCAGGTAGAGCTAATAAGAACTGGGGACTAAGAATAGCCCTTGGTGCTTATGATATATATGGTGTGACTGGATGGTTATCAGATGTGCTGTCCTATTCCAGACTTCTTGCACTGGGTCTTGCAACTGGAGTTATAGCGAGCGTTATCAACTCAATGGCAATCATGCAGGGTAAGACAGTTATCGGAATAATAGTTTTCATTCTGGTATTTATAGTAGGTCATACACTTAATATAGCAATCAACCTTCTAGGAGCTTATGTACATACAAACCGTTTGCAGTATGTCGAGTTCTTCGGAAAGTTTTACGACGCGGGAGGCGAGCCTTTCCGTCCATTTAAATCAAATAATAAGTATATCGAAATTAAGGAGGATTAATTTTATGTC